>CAYZYB010000047.1:0-12275 GCA_964481505.1 uncultured Planctomycetaceae bacterium
AAACTCAAGCAATACTACGCACCAGACCTAAACTCGAAAAGAGGGCGACCCTGCGTGCTTCGCACGGAGGCCTGCTGTTTTCCGGATCAGTTTTTCGTCTGTGATTAGCCTGTGTGCTGTTGTGAGGCGTGTCTTCTGGTTTTTCCGCGGTCGGTCGCGTTACAGCAAAGATGGCAGTTCAATGGGTTTCCGACTGCTGTGTTGTTAATCGGTCTACCAGCCGCTGTTTTATCTTTCCGGTGAAGAGTTCGATGATTCGCCACGCGAGTCGGATTGCCGTTTGAAGTTCTGGTGACCGTGGTTCTCTCGGAGAGTGCCAGGCGATCCACGATGTGATTCTGTTGGCAAGCTGGGGGAGTTCTGCCTGGGGCCAGGCTTCCGTTGGCAGTTGTGAAAATGCATTGATCGCAGCGTTCTGCAGGCCCTTGACTTCCAGCAGACGAATCAGGTCCAGGGCCTCAATTTCTTCACGGCCCGGCAGGCAGACCATGGTAGCGATCGCCGTTTTTTTGAATTCAAGCCGTGTTTCGTTTTCGTCGAATAGCAATTGTCTGACGTTGTTGTAAATGCGACATTGAATATGAAAACTGCCAACCAGCGGTAGCGCCTGCAGCAGTGTCATTAATTGTGCGGCATCTTGATTGGCGGAGGGAAAAGAGCGTCCGCCTTGCCGTCAAGGGAAATCAACATCACCGTTGCCACTTGGCGCATCCGAAGGTTGTTTCCGGTTTTTGACAGCGGTGTGATCTGGGTTCGCAGGCTGTCTTTGCCGTCAATAATTTCTGCCAGTCGTGACAGATTTCTGGTGAAGCCTTGATCTGTCGTTGCGTCAACTGATGCGAGGGAGAACAAAGGTGCCGGAAACCGTTTTTGTTTTTTGGCCTGCCTCTGGGAATCATAGGGCTTTCGAGCCCCAGTTGCTTGATTTTTCTGGCATTCCACTGGTAGTCGCCGAACGGGCAGCCACGTTGCACACAACGCTGTAGCGCTTCGTATTCGAGTTCCGTCAAAGGTTCACTAACATGTTGCAGCCAGCTGCGTTTTCTGGGTAGTGGCCACGCGGAAAGCAACTCCTTCTCCGCCGCTGATCCGTACAACCAGCGATACAGACTGCTCCATCGCCATTGATCTGCACTCTTCACCAATTTGCCCTTCAGAGCATTCCGTTCCACATAGCGGCAAACAGTGTAAAAGTGTTCATCATCCTGAACAGGAAATGACTTGAACCGCCCCTAATACACATGACCGGTACCAGCACTGTGACGATGAGCATGCCAGCGTTGCGTATGCGTCAATGTTAACCAGCCCGTGAAATCCGACAGCTGTCCATCCTGCTCGGGCCACGCCACAATGTGCCAGTGATTTGGCATCACGCAATAGCTCAACAGGCGAATACCTGATCAAGCGACCGCTTCGGCGAGCACCGATTCAAAGGCAACATAGTCCTCGTCCTTTTCAAAAATGGTCATCCGAGCGTTCGCTCGGGTAAGAACGTGGTAAATCAATCCACCTTTGGCTGCGCGTTTTGGCCGTCCCATAATCCGTCAGCCTACAAAATGACACCTATACTGTCAAATTAAGGTTCCTGACACCTTTTTTTGGAACCCGCGATGCCCCTGAAGTCGCTCCTGTACCGTCGCGGAAACCAGCGAAGAGGCTTCGCCGCGAACGCTTAGGGTCTCAATCTTCCGCCCGCTTGCGCTCCTCTGCCTCGATCTGCTTCAACACGGCATCGGCCTCAGCGGCCATTTCCGAATAGCGGACGATGTCACCTTTTCTTTGTAGATCGCGAGCGAGTTCGAGCTTTCTGGCATACTCCTTTTCGAGCTTTGGCAGCGGATCTTTATTGAAGAGGCCGAACATTGCTTGTTCCTTGGTAATTGGCGGTTTTGCCCAGGGTTTTTGCGTGATTCCGGCCTGTTATAGACCGAATCTCCGAATTTACAGCCGCCTTTCTTTGCCAGGTGCGCACTGACACCACCTGGCCGGGCCGAGATTGAAAAAGCAGCGGCGATGGCTACAACCAATCGCGTCCTGATGACGCAGGTGCAAAGTGTTTCTCACGTATTATCAAGGCCGTTGCAATGGCTCCAACTCCCACAATCGAAATGTTCTACGACGGTGAATGCCCGTTGTGTATGCGTGAAACCAGAATGCTGAGCCGGCTGGACCGCCGCAATCGTATTCGGTTTACGAATATTGCGTCGCCGGAATTCAATGCGACTTCCGTTGGGAAGACTCAAGCCGAACTGATGGCTGAAATGCACGGCCGATTGCCGGATGGCAGTTGGGTTACGGGTGTGGAGGTGTTTCGGCGTTTGTATTCGGCGGTGGGATTCACACCGATCGTCTGGGTCACACGTCTTCCCATCATTCGGCACGTTCTTGACCTCGGATACCACATCTTCGCCAGGTATCGTCTCAAGCTGACAGGACGGTGTAGTAATGGCTGCTCGATTCAGGCCACAAAAATCGGGAGTTGATGTAAGTAATTGGCGAACGCGTTCGTCGATGAAGTAGCACCAGTAAATAACTCAAAAGATGTCGGAAGTTACCGCACAGATCATTGAAGAACTAAAAGTTGCTTATTGGATGGAGATCGAAACCGTCGCCAACTCCATCAACCTTGACGGAGTCCGCGCAGAAGAGATCAAGAAGGCTCTACAGGCGGATGTACTCGAAGAACTCACGCACGCTCAAAATCTGGCGCGACGCATCAAGACGATTGGCGGCATTGTGCCCGGCAGTGCCGAATTCAAATCCGCTCAGACTTCTCTGCAACCAAAAGCCGACACGACCGACGTGGTTTCGGTGATCAAAGGAGTCATCGACGCAGAGAATTCCGCGATCACCCAATACAACAAGCTGATCAAGCTGTGTGATGGGGTTGATTACGTCACGCAGGATATCTGCATTCAGCCGCTTGCCGACGAGGAAGAACACCGTCGTAATTTCATGGGCTACCTCGCGGAATACGAGAAACAACAGTAATGACGGCTGACACATCTTTTCTACCAGCCGTTTCGCGGCTCGTTTCCGACTAATCCTTCGTACTCGTATGCTTTACGGAACTGTGTTTTTCGGTGGCTGCCACTGGAGCGTTTTTTCCTCCGGATGACTGGTACGCCTCGCTAAGCCGGGTGCCATCAAATGTGGTTGGAGCCTTTGTTTGTTCAATCTTTTAACGGGACGAAAGAGAAGGGCGGTAGCTGTTGACGTTTCAAAAAGTCAAACGCCAAAACGATTCCGTCGGAAAAATCGGTATGCGGCGAATACGGCAGCAAACAAGACGGCGACTGAGAGCTGTGCTGAGACGAACATTCGCAGGTCTAAGATCGGTAGGATTCCGATCATATTATCGCCAGCATTCTCGTCCACCGGCTGGGTTACAGCTAAGCAGAACGAACCGATAAGAAAGAGTCGCAAGCCGGACAACACTAAGGTCACGAGCATGAATATGAAAGAGGCGGCGTAGTAATTGCGAATGAGTCTCGCAACGGCCTCAGTCAGAAGATAAGGCAGTGCGCAGGGGATTGCGAAGATGCAGATCAACAATGATCCGCCTCCCCAACCTACGATGATCGAACAAAGCAGAGTGATGCCCAACGAGCACCGACACAGGAGGATGGTGATTGCACTGGGGTCGCGACGCCGAATTGGACCGTCGCAGAGTTTCTGCTGACACAATGACGAGTCGATCATAACGGTTCTCAAAATAATATCATTGGCACTGGCAGCCAACGCCAATGATCACAGCATTGTGCCGGACGGCCACAATCGCGACTGTGAAATTGCTACGAAGCTTTAGTTCCGCAGGTCAGGCTGTGCCTGACTGTGCGTTCCGCATTCGTCAGCCAAAGCCTCAGCAACACAGCGGCATTTTAACGCGAGGTCGCAAAGACGCCATGACGCACAGAAACGAGCGAATCGAATCGGTGCGTTCTTGAGCCACTGGCCATCCCGACGTGACGACGGCTTGCAGATCGATCGTTCCGGGGGCTTAAAGACCGAGTATCAGCGTGCTCGGATCAGTTTCGAAAAGTCCTCACGGTGCCAGTTGCCTTCTGCCAAATCGTTGATCCGTGCCTTTTTATCCAGCGATTCAAACGAATCATCGCCCTTTAGCAGCCCCAGTTGATAGGCCAGATAGCCGACGTGCCCATTGAACACTATTCGCCAACTCCACCGCACGCGGCGAGGCCAGATTTCGTTGGTGTGGTCACGCAAATTGGTCAGGCAGTTGTTGGTTAGTGTATTGTAGGATTCGGGTTTGACTGACAGCTGGCTCGCGCGACGTAGCATGCTCAGCAATAACTGTTTTGCCTGGGCTGCTGAGGCCGACGACGGATACAGATGCACGACGTCCTGCCGATATTCCGTTCGCAAACCAATCGTATCTCGTTCATCGGCAATGACGTACATCAGAGGAAAGGCTCCGAACAGACCTTTGATGATCGAATACGGTTGTTTCCATCGACGCCGCGCCTCAACGGAAATGGAAATATGCTGGCCAGATTTAAACCCGAAGCTGACCATCGTGTGCGCGAGATGTGGCTGCGTTGAAAAGGGGACAACAATAAACTCCAGATCGCAGACGTCGTCGATCTGGAATTCGCGAGTTTCCCAATGTGGTGTATGAGAACCGTCGCATTCGTACCGAAAATTGCGAAAGTTCAACACGCGAGCGACCTGCAGATCTTCGCTCAATTCAACCGTCGGAATTCTATCGAATCCAACATCCCATTCAGGCGAACTCGAAGACGTTGTCGTCGGATCGTTAGCGTTGAAGTCATCCATGAGCGTCACCCTTCGGAAGGCTTTTTCAGCGTAAGTTGAAGGGCCATGATACCACGAGAATGATATTGCAGGAATGTCGCACCTAATTCATCACTCCGACAATGCTGTTTGCTCCGCAGCAGTCTTTCGCCGACGAATTTCACACTTCACTGATTACCTGACGGGGTTTATTCAGCCATGACGGTCGTCGTTGTTACGAATTCTTTTTGATTCGTCAGAGTACGATGGACGGGGCACATGTCGGCAATCTGAAGCAGCCTCTGCTGCTGCTGTTCTGTCAGGTCTCCGTCGATGCGGATGCGTCTGATAATGCGATCGATCTTTTGATTCTGGTCTTCGCATGTTTCGCAATCACTGGCGTGGATTTTGTCGTGTTCCAGCTCGACCGCGATGTGGCGCACGTTCAGCTGCTTTCGCTTGGCGTACATCCGCAGAGTCATTGATGTGCAGGCTCCCAGGCCTGCCAGCAGCAAATCGTATGGTGTCATGCCGTCGTCGTGTCCGTCAGGAACATCGACGGGTTCATCTGCCACCAGTGTGTGCGAGCCTGCGGTGACAAACTGTGTCAGGCCTCTGTCAACTTCAGATACGACGACGGTGCCGTGTTGGGGTTGAACCGCAGCATCGTCTGGTGGAGCCAGAACATTCTGTTGTGCCCATTGAACGATGAGTCGGGCCACCTGCTGACTATCCGCCTTCCGGTTCAGCATGTGGTCCGCTCCATCGAGTGCGAAAAAGCTGGTCGATGCGGGGGCTTCCAGAAACAGATCTCGTCCCTGCTGAATCGATACCGTCTGGTCTTCGACGGCATGAATAATCAAAGCTGGTTTGTTGAGATTCCTCACTCGTTCTTTCAGCGAAGTCGCCGATAAGTCCTGCAGAAACTGGTCCTTCACCTGAAACGAATGCGCCCCCATCCGAACCTCTGCGTGCCCCTGGCTACGGACTTCATCAATGGTATGCTTTCCCAGCAGATTCAACACCTCAGCCGGTTCACTCGGCGAACCAATTGAAGCCACCGCTCCAATTTGATCTAACTCGCCCGCAAGAAACAGCGACGCGGCACCACCCAAACTATGACCAATTAGCATTGACGGCGGATATCCCTGGGCTGTCAAAGCGGCGACGGCAGAACGAAGGTCGTCGAGGTTGGACGAAAAGTTCGTATTGGCAAAGTCGCCTTCACTGAGGCCCAGCCCGGTGAAGTCGAAACGCAAAACCGCAACACTCTGTTCGCGCAGCGACCTGCTGATTCGAGCGGCCGCGTGAACGTTCTTGTTGCAGCTGAAGCAATGGGCGAACAGAGCCACCGCACTGGGTGTGCCGTAAGGAAGTTCCAGTCGGCCCGAGAGTGTTTCACCGCGAGCATTTTGAAAATCAAACTTCTTGATCGTCCCGGACATAGATGCTCTTCAGTTGGTTCGGGTTTAGGGCCAGTGAGCGATGTAAAGGTGTCCTGTGATCGCATTGGTTGGGTTGGTGACATCCCAGGCCGGTGCCGTTCCGCTTTGGAACAGCATTTTGCGAATCACTGAACCGTTGGGCTGGCCAATAGTTGGTTCAAAACGTTGTCAACGAAAGTTCGGTCGCGAGTCAGCCCAAGATGGTCCGTCGAAAGGAAAGTCTCATCGGTCCACGAGATCATCCGAAACGGCCTCGATACACCAGGGACTTCTCTTTCTGCAATCGCGCTGGTACGGGTGACTGTCCCATCGCCCGCGGTCTTAAACTCTTCAATAATTTCGCCGTCGAAAGGGTCCACAAGAAGCTGATGTAACGTCTTCTTTGCGTCGCCGGCGTACAAGTGCATCTCAAGGCCTTCAGGCATAAGTGCGGGAACGTCTAAAGCCTGATGTAACTGCCTTGCTCGTGACAGGCATTTCGCCTGGTGGTCCAGGGCGACTTGACGCCGCAGTTGCGGCGAGCAATTCGGCAGCAGTCGTGCCAGCACACGATCCTGGCTCTCGTCGGCCAATCCCCATCCCAAACACTGCCATGTTTTCGGCGAAAGAATGTCGGGAGCGCTGCCGCCTTCGTAAACCAGTGGCCGATCTTCGTTGCGAGGAAAAAGCTGATAGGCTGCCGGCATCGTCCCGATGACTGCGGGCGGAAACTTCGGCAATGGAGCAGCAAGCCGCAATCCTTCTTTCATTTCATGGATCGCCTGCGTTGAGCCCAGATTCGGCGTTCCCACGATGAATACTCGGCCGACTCGTTTGGCACCTTCCCACGTTAATACCGGCAGTGAACCGTCGTCCGGAAGCGGTTGATTGCCATAACGCAGGTAGTACCGCGCCACCATTCCCCCCATCGAATGAGCCACGATGTCAAACTTGATGTCGGGGTTTTCGATTCCATATCGTTCGAGATACTGTTGCCTGGTGTAGGCATCCATTTCATCGATGTACTGATGAAGCAGCGCGGCCGATTCGCTGATGTCCCTTCTCCAGTCGTAGGCAAACTGAAAACAGGTGAAGTGGTCGCTTCCATAATTCACTTCGTCCATTCTCGCCGTACCGCGGAAGTGTTGATCGCGGTAACCACCGACACCGAGTGCCGCCAGAACCTGGCCGTAGGCATTCACTTTGATGGGAATACCGAGCAATCGAAATGTTAGCTGGTCCAGCGGGCCGTCATGTCGCACCTGATCGTGCAGTTGGTGCAGCGGAACTCCTGTCCGCATTGGCAGAGCAAGCTCAGTCAGGCTGTGAGTTTTTAGCGGATTGGCACCGCCCGGCCCCAGTTCTCCCCAAACCACTTCGCCAGTCTGTCCATCAATCAATTTCGAACCCAGAATTCCGGGGATCACGATCACCGGATTTCGCTCGGTGTCGGGCAATTGAGCGAGATCGTCGTAGATTTCTCCCAAGCCTACCTGGTTATGTTTTTTGAGCAACTGGCAACCAGCGAGCATTGCGATGAAGCAAAGCACGACTACCAATTGTGTGCGATTAGCCCGCTGCCAGTTCATCGGCGCGATCCTTCAGAACCCACTGACCGATTGGCGGTTTGTGTGGTCACAGCAAAGTTCGCTCGAACAAAAGCGATCTTGTTTTGGTTCAGCGTTTTTTGAGCAGCGGGTGAGACCCAGCCAGCGGAAAACAGGCTGATTGACTTGCCAGGATTCTTCTTTCTGAACTCCATCGCGACCTGCTGAACTTCGGTAGAATCCGTCAGGTAATCAATCGAGCAAACTCCAACAACCTGGCCACTCTTCAGCCAGGCAATAGGTAGCCCCGCGTCCGAAATTGTCTGGATCGGATTTTTCGAATGCAGTTCGGCCAAAGATCGGACGGTGATCAGGCGCCGTAATATCTCTGCCTCAGAATCATCCCGATTGGCCAGGTAAAGCAGCAGATCAGAATGTTCAACACCTGATAGTCGTTTGTACGATTCCATGAACGTCAACTTCTCAAGCAACGTCCATTTGCCGGATTTCACAAAAGCATCTTTGACGGGCGGCCACGTGCCCATTCGAATGAGCTCAGCATCCAATTCCTGCAACAGCTCATGCGGACTTCTCGAAGCGACAGCGTCTCGCAGATCTTCCATCGAAGCCAGCGTTCCAAGGCCGGGGATGGCAGCGCTCAATGCGAATTTGGTTGCCGTCTGGCCGGCCATTTCTCTGGCGGCCAATTCCACAAGCAAGTGGTGCAACACTGGGTTTCTTGTTTCGGGATCAACTCCCAAATTCGCGGCTAACTTTCTTCGCGATTCTGAGCCACTGCGTCGGCTGATAGGATCGACGTAGTTCTCAGCCATTTTCTTGAGTCCTGTCGGAGCTCGCTTAAGAGCTCCGAACGGATCAGTCAGCAAGTGTTCAGCCCCCTTCGGAGTGCGTTTCAGCGTCGCCCATGCGCCACTGACCGCAACGGGCTGCCTGCTGATCCTGCTCGCTTCTTCGATGGCTCGCAGTTCTGAAAGTCGCTTCTCCAGCAACGGAATACCAGTCACCGGAAACGTCCCGTAGCTGGTTTCAATGTTGAATTGGAATTGATGTTCGCTAACCGAAACTGCGTTGGCGATTCTGTAGGTGCCGGTTTGCAGAATGGAAGCCGGCAGAATGTCTGCCGCGTTGAATCGCAACTCGGCCTGTTGTTGCGCGTGTGTGACAGAGCCAAATAGACTCATGCAAGCGGCAAGTGATGAAATCCATTTCATACTGATTCCTTGAATCCAAATTTTTGGTTCGCGTCTCGCTGCCGCTCTGGTTGCTGCGGCATGGGAGTGTGCAAAAATACCTCTCGGACCACTTATTTTGGTAGCAGACGATTAACGCTTGTGAGGAACTCCCCTTCAGTTAGCCGAAATCATGAGGATGTCGTCGCAAAAAGTTGTCAAGTTGGAGAGTGTGGCCTCGGTTGCAGTGAGGTACGAGCGAAACCCAGGGGTTTTCTTCGCAAGCTCAGTTCAACCCCGGCGACCCATGTCAAATTCAACAATTTGCTACCACACCCAAATCATGTTTCCAGCATGTGGAGCGATTGAGTGCGGTGAAGGACGTTCTGTCGGACCATGGCCTTACAGAAAAATCTCCCCAGAGGTATCGCAACGGAAAAAGAACAGTGAAGAAGCGCGGCGTAAAAAGGCATGTATGTCGAACAGCAAAAGACGGTTTCAGTTTATTTGATCTGCAGTTGAGCAACAATTGCAAGGTTCGCCGGTAATTCCCCTGGGGAGTCCGATTTGTGCCATGCTGTTCGGAATTTCACAGCATCCCGATCATTCACAGGCCAAATCTGCGGCTTCGTTGTCTTCTTCAACGCAAAAAACGCTTCGTTGAGGCCTCTCTGGCCAGGAGTATTCCATGGCGACGTTTTTTTTTGAACAACAGAAACTTCGCGTAACCACGGTCCGTAACGTACAGCTGATCCGCTTCGATGACGGATTCCAGCACAGCACGTTCATCGTATCCGCCGCCATCGTTAGGAGTGAAATCAATCTGCGTGGAGATGCCGCGGAGAGTTTCGAACTGCGTATGCAGACGCCATTTGACCATTCCGCTGCCAGTTGTCGCCTTTAGGAACGACGGCTCCATGACGCGTAGCAGTGCGGCAACCGGTGATCCATCAACAAGCGTGATTATCAGTTTGAAGTCGTGGAATCACATGTCTTTCACGAGCAGTTGCAGTTGGCCTCCCAGTTCGCCAATGACTTCTTTGATCGGGAACTCATCAAAACTCATTCCCTGCGAGCCTGCCTGGAAGCAACCGGAGATCTCGAAAGAACCCTCGTAAGGAAACTCACAAACGACAAGTTTGACGCCTCGGTCGTCATCGGCGTGATGTTTGGTACAAAGAGCTCTAACGAACTGACGCTGGTAAACGTGAAAAAAACGAATTCGTCCATTTTCTTTGAACGAATTCGTCAGCAAACGCACTGCAGAGTCGAAGTGTCTCAGAAGATTGTCGAAAGCTCCCCTGCAGAAAAAGCAGAGCATCGCCTAGAATTCGGGAACATCGAGCCACTGAAAAACGTCACTGTTGTTTGAGTGGCATCACTGCGGAATCCAGCGAGCATGTCCCGGAATTTTCGGGCAATACGCTCACGAAGTTAATCAGGAAACGGGCCATGCGCAAAACTCTGATCTCATGCTCTACAGTCATCTGCCTTGTCTCTACCGCCTTGCTGGCTCACGCTTTTCTAGCGAAACCAATCGTTATGCAGGATCGAAACGCCCAGCGAAAGCAGGCACAACAGCTTCAACGAGACAACAACCATGCGGAGGCGTATGACATCTTCAAGGTCCTGTCACTGGACGAAAACAACAACGACCGCGCTTTGTCCAGCGATTTTTCCTCTGCCGTCAATGCACTCAACAGACTCGGTCGCATCAGCGAATTCGACGAATTATTTGAGCAAGTAGTCGAAACGCATTCAGATAATTGGCGTCTATTGAGTCATGCCGCGAACACGGGTGCGCACAACCACGGCTACATGATCGCCGGTGAGTTCCAACGTGGGCCACATCGGGGCGGCGGTAAACAGGTCACTTCTGTGCAGCGTGATCGCGTACGGAGTCTGCAACTCATGTTGCAGGCAATTGAAGTTGCCCGGCAGGATGAAACGACCACCGCGTCAGAACGCGCCAGCCTCTTTCAGACACTCGCAACAAAAATCGGGCAGCCTCGCTTCGGTGAATCATGGAAGCTGCAGCAACTCACCGATCTGACCACGTTACCGGATTACGAAGAAGTCCGTTACGGCAGAGGCTGGGGATACGGTGGTGGCAGCAAAGGAGCGCCGGTCGATGAGTCTGGTGAACCGGTGTTGCACAGAATTCCGGAATCATGGGACGCCGCGAAAACTGACGGCGAACGATGGCGCTGGGCGATGCAGCAAACGGTCGCGGCGGAAGAAAAGCTTCGCAGCAAGGTCGATCTGGAGTGGGCTGGATTTTTGCAATCCGAATTCGGCGTCAACGGTGTGTCCGGAGCATCACTGTTTCAGGAAAAGGATGACGACGCAGATGATCTTTGGGCGGTTCACAAACTGCCGGATTCAGAAACGATCTCACAACTCGCCACCGGCGCAAAGCGACTCAGCCTGCCCGATGAATTCAACCATGTGAAAATCCTGAAGCAGGTCATCGCTCGGAAAGATTCGTTGATGCAAAGTGCGTTGCAGACACTCACCGGCGTGCGGATGAATCGTCATCAATATCCACAGGCTGCCGAATTGCTGAAGCAACAGAAAAAGCTGGAGACCAACGCCGATCGCCGTCGCGACATTCAAAACCGGATCGATCAAATCGTCAAAAACTGGATTGCGTTTCAGGACGTTCAGGTTCAGCCTGCCGGAAAACCAGCCACGTTCGATATTCGATATCGAAATGGCTCAAGCGCTGATTTCACAGCCCGGAAAGTCAACATCGAAAAACTTTTAAGCGACACCCGGTCTTATTTGGAAAGCAGTCCGCAGCGTATTGAGCATAAGAGAACGCAAATCGAAAACGTAGGGCTGCAACTGATCGAAGATAACCGCGAGAAGTACCTGAGCGACTCCGTTGCCAGTTGGGACATGAAACTCGATCCACCGGAAGGACACTTCGACGACGTGGCAACCGTCACCACTCCGCTGAAAAAGCCGGGAGCGTGGTTCGTTTCGGGGAAAATGCAAAACGGCAACGAAGCTCGCATGGTCATCTGGATTGCAGACACTGCGATTACCAGAAAACGTATCGAAGCAGGCACAATGTATTATGTTTCCGATGCCGTCACAGGCGCACCCATCGCAAACGCAGATCTGGAATTTTTCGGCTGGCGACAGGAACGTATCGACCGCACCCGCAACTATCGCGTCAGCACCAAACGCTTCGCAGATCGGACGGACGAAGACGGCATGTGCATCGCCGATGAAGCTCAGCGAAATCGATCTTTACGGTGGCTGACAATTGCCAGAACAAAGGACGGACGTTTTGCGTACGACGGCTTCAACAGCGTTTGGCGATCGGCCACGATCCCGACGCTAAACTACAG
>CAYZYB010000048.1:0-12123 GCA_964481505.1 uncultured Planctomycetaceae bacterium
AAATCGCAGTTGGGGCCCGAGTGTCCCGCCTCAAGGGCGAGCGATCCCTGGCATCCCCGGTTCCGGCAATCACCACGACCGTTTCGGCAACAAGATCACAGTTGCGGGAACCGCTCCCAGAGAAAACGGTTACGGCATCCTGCTGTTCGATAAAAACAAACGGACAATCACGATTGAACTTCACACAATGAACGACGACCGCGAACCGAGTAACGTAAAAGTGCCCGGTTGGCCGCTGACGATTGACGTCAAGTAGCATCAGAACAGCGATTGCGACTCCGGCGGAATGCCTTCACGAACAAAAAAGTGCCCAGTTGCCTGAAAGACAACAAAGCAAATGGCAGCCCAGGCAATCGTTGCAGGAACTCCAATAAATGCGTAGAACTGTCGGCCGGTGTCGAGAGTCAAACGCCATGAAGCAGCTTCAGCTTCCTCTGTAAATTCAAAGTCGGACAGCACGCCATCGCGGTTAACATCATATTTCCAAACTTCTCGCTCGTAGTGTGCATTCATCGTCCAGTAAGGGATCAACCAAACGGCAAACATCGTTGCAATTTGAATTGCCAGTATAAACGCCGGATGAAGTGCAGAACGTGTCGAGCCGATAAACTGATGTCCCAGAAGGGGTAAAAACAACCATAGCAGCAGAGCAAGAACAGTGATGACTTCGATCATCTGCAACATTCGCCTTGGCAACACTCGACTTCGTAATTTTGGACTTACCCCAATTCTGTTTCTATCCTATCAAGGGGCTGTGTCCGCGTACATTCCGTAACAGTCGGGATCTAGTAACCCCACACGGTTCCATGGCTGGATTCTTCGACGAAGCGATTCTTCAAACGCCAAACAGCCAGAAGCCATCGAACCACCGTCGATCGCTTCCTGCAGTTCGACACGAGCCACCTTAAGCATTTCCCGAAACGCATGATCGTCAGCTCGCAAAAACGAATCGTCGGCTTGCGCCAAGCCAGATTGCTCCTGCGATGTGATCGCTGCAAAGTACAACATGCACCAGTCACTCCAAAGACGAAAACTCGGCAACGCGGCGTAGCAGCCTTCAATCAGATCATCCATGAAGTGCAGTTCATCGATCACTTTCTCGGAATAATCCTGTAGCCGCTGACATCGATCGCCGTCCGCAGCTGATGCTGTCAAAATCGCAGCCAGACGCCGGACACCAAACAACGTGTGAGCGATCCCTTTGCTGTGTAGGGGGTCGATGAAACCAACGGTACCCGGCAGCGCGGCCCAGTTCTCGCCGGCCGCCGACGCTACCAAACGCTGCAACCGACCAGCATGCCGCAAACCACCCGCAGGCCTGATGATTTTCGCATCGGCAAACTGACGAATCAGAAAGGGAAATTGAGCCAGCTGCGAATCCCAGAGATGCTGAGCATCCACCTGTTCACTGCCCGCCACAGCGCCGCGGCGATCAAACAGCATTCCGGCACTGACCGTTTGATCATCAAATCGCAGCTGCCACATCCAGCCTCCATCCAAAACATGGTGCACCGCAGCAGCATCGCAATCAAAGGGATGCCGTTTTTGATCGCATCCCATTTCATCCAGTAGCCTGGAAACCGGCGTAACGTTTTCAAAATGCGCGAAGATGGCAGAAGAATTCGTCCTGAGTCTCGCAGTTTCGTCGCCAATTTTCAGTGCCTTCAACACCACACCAGCAGCGCCCGTTGCATCCACAACATATGGAGCACGCAACTGCAGCGGTTCATCATCACACGTCCCCCTCAGAAACCAGTCCGACTCGCCACTCCCATGTCCCGGCGGTGTGATCGTGTAGTCAGCTCCCTCAAAAGTGCGAACGTTGTACTTCTTTGCGACCTCAAAAAACTTCGCATCCACATCGCTGCGAAGCCAATGCGTATCGGCCATTGCATCGGACCGGCTCGCCGAAACCAGCATCTGATCTGCCTCACGCCAGTTCTCCCCGGGAACATGACCAAAATAGCTGAAGCCACGTTTTTTGCCGCACACAAGATCAGGGGCACCGGCCTTCCAGGAACCATACTTTTCCAGAGGCAGCAACTCCGGGATCTCGTACTTCGTTACCAGTTCCGCCAACACAGCATCCGCCAGTGGCGTCGACGATTCGCCGATTGCAAACCGCGGATGCCTGGCAGAATCCACAAGCGCCACCGATATTCCGGACTTCGACAAAATCGTGCTCAAAAGACTGCCGCCGAATCCCGATCCCAGCACCACGATGTCACACGCAATCGACGCCATTACGCTGCGTCTCCGTCGCAGTGCGAACAAGTCACAGGGGCTGGTTGCTGTTGAGTGAAATTCAACACTTCCAGTCGTTGAACACGAGCATCCGCACAGTATTCGCAGGTCGCAAACTGCTTCACGTCCCACAGGTCTGCGAAGACTCGCCGCCCATCCTGCTCCCGCACAGCAAGCTCGTTCGCCGCGTTCAAAACGGTTTCCAGCGACGGTAGTGTCGGTGGAGCAAACTGGCCGGCCTGCTGGAGGTGATCCATGATCCCATTGCCGGCGCGTGTTGGAATGATGGCACAGCAATTGACGCCATGCTCAAATGCAAATCGAACGGATTCAATCGCCCGTTCAATACCTTCTTCTTCGGTCGTTCCCGGCGGACGCAGCAAAACGAATGCACGAACGCGGATTTCGTGCTTCAAAAGAAACTCACACGCCCGCGCAAAGTCGTCTGTTGTCATCTGCTTGTTCAGTTGCCGCAAAGTTGGCTCGTGAGATGTCTCAAGCCCCATGGCGACTTCCAACTGAGTACTACACAGCTGCTGAAATTCGACAACACGATCGGTGCATAGCTTTGGATGATTCTCAACGATGACCGTTTGAAATCCCCTCACCAACTCCGCCACCGCGGCAAAGTCTTCCGGCGGAATTGCCTGAGCATCGAAGAAGTTCCCGCTGTTGTAGAGCTTGATGTGCTGCGCAGCGGGGAGTTCCTGCAACGCAAACCGGATCTGCTCCGGGATCGCTCCCACCGGAACTCGATCATCTGTCGTGTTCTTCCACAGATCGCACATCAGGCAGTGAAAAGGACATTCGCGATTCGTCAAAAAGACGGTCGCAACATCTTCGACGACTCCCGACACGCAATATTCCGGTTCCACCAGCATGGCGTACGGGCGCAGCGGATCGACTTCGTGTTTGGGGCCGCGAGCGGAAAGGATTTCGGCATCGGAAATCATCGAAGCTACGCATAAACTTCGCGAAGGACATCGCGATAACTTTGTTCGTCCGTTGGAAACAGACTGTTGAACGTTTCCTCGACTGTCGCTCCCTGTTGAAATCTTCGTTTTTCGAACACAGGCATCGTCAGGCCAGTGACCTGTTCTACGCCGCGGCGAACAACTTCTCCCTTGAGTGAATACAGCTTGTCGTGCTGCCAATCCGTCAGATCGATAAAAGGAATCCCTTCGGAAACTTCAATCACATTAGGCAGTGCGAACGGGCTTAGTCCCATGAAGCCAAACTTTCGGACGGGTGCCCACGATCGGACGTGCCCGCGACTTTGACCGCCGCTGTAAGTCAACGAATGCTTGAGGGCATTCACCCCCCAGCCTTCGTGATACAGCATTAGGTTGTTCAGGACGCTGCGGATAGTTAACTCCGTATTCTCTTCAATCGGATAATCTTTGAGGTTCTCGTCGCCACCGTCTCCATCGATAAGATACTTCCAATCGGGATAGCGGTTGCGAATTTCTCGACACAACGCCAGCGCCATCGTGGCCGACTGAACGTCCAGCGGCTTGTAGTCTTCAATCAATCGGACTCCATCACGAAAGTCGATCGCAGACGCAGGGACGTCGACGACTTCAAGAAACAATCCAAGATCCAGATCGCTCATGAACTGATGAGCCTGATCGGCATCGCGGCCGGATTCGTCCACGGACAACGTGAACGCCTTCAGCCTCGCGGGCGACTCTCCTCGTTTCAGCAGACAATCATAAGTCGCGCAAAACACGGCCCCGCTGTCGATACCGCCACTAAACAGCACACCGATCGGATCCGTCGATGGAATACGGTCGAGCCACTGAGCGATTTCCGTTTGCAATGCGGCGATGTAGGCGTAGCCGATTTTGTCGAGATCCGTCGACAGAGTGTTACGTTCCGGCGTAAAGAATCGCGTGTAGGTTGGACTGGGATCCGGGCAACCGAGCAGTGCGATTTCAACCACATGATGAGCTGGCACCATGCGAGTGTACGACGGATGAAACTGGTCTTCGAAACCTTCAGCCTTCAGCCAGTCGTAGATTTCTTCCATGCGTTCCGCAACGATCAGACACGGCCCTTCAATTTGTTTCGCAAGGAAGTACCGCATGGGACGGCCGATCGATCGAGCCATACGAACGATGTGTCCGTTGCGATGAACGAGTGCAAACTGACCATCAAGCTGGCGCAGCTGTTCGGCGTCGCCGGATCCCAGCAACTCGACCGCATCTTCAACCGTGGAATTGAAAATGGTGTTGGCGTCGTCGTCAAGCAGACTGACGAACAGTTCGATATATTTGTGATCGTGCATCGGGACACCTGAAGTAGATCTGAGTGTTGCGGACGGCCACGTTTGGACCTTCCGCAGATCTTAACCCGCGTTTCATCGAGCATCCAGCAACACGGCCATTTCCTCAGTGCCACGAGGGTAGTCGCAGAAAGTTGCGAAGTTGGAGAGGGTGCCTGCGTTGGAGCGAGGAACGAGTGAAAGCCCGGCGTTTCCTTCGCAAGCTCAGTCCAACCCCGGCCACCCATTTCAAACGAAACAAGTTGCTATCACACCCCAATGCCACGCAGTTTTTCGAAGACGAGAACTGCCACTTTACAACTGCTGCACCGGATTCGCTGGCGTGTTGCCTGACAGACCAGAAGGCGGCGTCGTGATCGAATGCAGCAAGTGAGCGGCATCGGGCTGATCTATTTTCCAGGGGCCATCAACTTTCTGTACGCTGCCGCCGTAGCCGTGAGTTTGCAGCCAAACAAGGCCAGCCTGCTGATTCACTTTCATGGAATAGTTACTACCGACAGTCGGCAACAGTGGCACGGGATAGACAACAGCGCCAGCATTGCTTCCGGATGTAAGCTGAATCGCTTCGACCGGTGGAGACACCATCAGGCGTTTGACCCATTCGTGATGGTCAGCCATCCGCAATGCAGGTGATGCCGCAGGAACGCCTTCCTGCTGCTTCTTTTTGGACACCATGTTCTGAGAATTTGGCCCGGCACAACCGCCGGCAAAAAAAGCGACGACCGCAAGAACACAGATTGGATTGAATCGAAGCATCATTTCGCAGCCTCCATGCCGCACTAAACAGTTCAGAATTGACTTCAGCCCGCCGACGGCACTATTTGCCCACCGCACCTCGAACAACATCCATCGCCTGTTTGCAAAGAGCTGTTGCGTCGTCCGTTTCCGGAGCTTCCGCGATGACTCGGAGAATCGGTTCGGTATTGCTCGCTCGAACCTGCACCCAGCGATCAGGCCAGTCGAGTCGCAGACCGTCACCTTCTGTGGCTTTTGCGTCGCCAAATTTTTCACGGAGCGCATCGCATGCCGCTGTCACCGCTTCACTCGGGCATTCCAGCTTATCTTTTACGATCGTGTAAAACGGTAGATCGTCGGCCCATGCTTCCAACGTCGATTCGCGTTTGACAAGACCGTCCAGCACATACGCCATCGAAACCAGGCTGTCGCGAACATAGCCGACGCGAGGTTCAATCACACCGCCGTTTCCTTCTCCGCCAAGCACTGCCTGGGCAGCTCGCATTTTTGCACAGACATGAGCCTCTCCGACGAACGACCGATGAAACTGGCAGCCATGCTTTTCCGCAATATCGGCGGTAATGCGACTCGTCGATCCGTTGACCACGAATGGTCCTTTGCGAGTTTCCAGCACATGATCCGCTGCAAGCGCAAGCGTCAGTTCTTCACCAATGTAGCGTCCGGCATTGTCCACGATTGCCAGGCGATCGGCATCGGGATCCTGAGCGAATCCAGCGTCCGCAGAATTATTCACCACTGCGTCGCAAAGGTCGCCAAGATTCTTTTCGACTGGTTCCGGGATGTGTTCGAATTTACCATCCGGCGTTCCACCCAAAACGGTGACTTCGCAACCCAATTCTTCTAACAGTCGTGGACCGCAGGTAGCACCGCTGCCATGATTGCAGTCGAGTACTACTTTGAACTTTCGTTTACGGATCGCATCCGCGTCGACGAGGTCGAGCACTTTTTCGATGTGGGGTGCGGATGGATCTTCGATCGTTGTGACCGAACCCAGTCCGGCCCAGTCCTTCCACACGATGTCTTCTTCACCATTCAGAATGTGTATTAACTGCTGGCCGAGTTCGCGATTAAAGACGGAACCATCTGGCGCGAACGGCTTCAGACCGTTCCATTCGATCGGATTGTGACTGGCCGTGATTTGCAGGCCACCAGCGGCTCCAAGATGCTTGACCAAAACACCACACGTTGGCGTCGTTGCAATTCCGGCATCAAGCACTTCGCAGCCCGTCGCCATCAAGCCGGCAACAACGGCATGGTAAACCGCCGGACCAGTACTGCGACCATCGCGAGCGACGACGATTTTCCCACCGTTCAACAAAGTGCCCAGCGCGGACGCAAATTCGGCCACGTACAACGGATCAAGCCCGTTTCCAATGACGCCTCGTAAGCCAGAAATGCTCAGAATTCGAGTCACCGCAGTTTCCTTCCAAAGAGTGGCCGTTGGCCTGTAAATGAACGCTCGCGGAGTGTAGCGTGAACCAGAGGATTGACACCAGCCCAGGTCCATTTAGCCGGACACCGAATCGACGTGGGAACTGCTCAAAAATGCGACCGTGACAGCTGAAACCTGCCACCCAAAGTGCGACCTGACTGCGATTCCGACTCCCGATACTCACCAACCCACTGGCAGAATCGCCCCGAAAACACGCAGCGTTTGGAACTGCCGCCGGATTTCGTCGACGAAGCTCTCACCGACGACTACAATACGGAACCTCAGTTGCCTTGCATTGGTCGCCGACCAAAATCCTTCCTTCACAACTTCCCGCCCGAAGATGCTCCACACGCTAACTCAACCCAGCCTGCGCGCCGTCGCCGCTATTATTCAAATCGGTGTTTGCGCGGTCGGCCTAAGCGATCAGCGGGAGGAGTTTTTCGAACGTAAAATTCGTCCGCTGTTGGTCGACAAATGCGTTGCCTGTCACGGCCCCGAGAAACAGGAAGGCGACCTGCGGCTCGATTCACGACGCCAGGTTCTGCAGGGCACAAAGGACGTGGAAGCATTAGTGAACGCTACCGACGTTGATGAAAGCCGGTTGTTGCAAGTGTTACTCTATTCCGAAGATGACACACAGATGCCGCCGAAAGGCAAACTTTCAGATCAACAAATCGCGGACGTCAAACACTGGATCGAATCTGGCGCGGTCTGGCCGAAAACAAACACCTTCGGAACGGCCAACGCCGTCGACACAGAAGCATGGAAAAATCACTGGGCATTTCAGCCGATCAGTGATCCACCGATGCCGCCAATTTTTTTTGAGGGCTGGCATCCCGTTGACGCTTACATTCGGCAGACGCTGAAGGATCGTGGCATTGCTCCGTCAGCTCCTGCCGACGGACGGACTCTGGTGCGGCGATTGTCCTATGCAATTATCGGCCTGCCGCCAGAGCCACAGGATCTGAAGAAGGCGCAAGAATTCGACAACATCCCGACCCTTTATAAATGGCTCAACGAATACACCGACCGCCTGCTGGCGACCCCGCAATTTGGAGAACGCTGGGGACGCTACTGGCTGGATGTTGCTCGCTATGCGGACACAAAGGGCTACGTCTTTAAGGAAGATCGCGAATACAAAGACGCCTGGCGTTTTCGCGAATGGGTGATTAACTCGCTAAACTCCGACATGCCGTACGACGAGTTTCTGCAGCGACAAATCGCCGCTGACAGACTCCCGGGCTCAGATGATCCGGCACAGCTGGCCGCCATGGGTTTCTTTACGCTCGGCCGACGTTTCCTAAACAACAAACACGACATCATCGACGACCGAATCGACGTACTCACTCGCGGAACAATGGGACTCACCGTCGCCTGTGCCCGATGCCACGATCACAAATTCGATCCAATTCCAACAGCGGACTACTATTCGCTCTACGGCATTTTCGATTCGTCTCATGAACCTAACGACGAACCATCACCACTACGGCTCGTTGATCGTGCCAAACCGCGGGAACAGTATATCTTTGTCCGTGGAGGAGCAGGCAACCGGGGAGACAGAGTTCCGCGGCAGTTCCTGATGGCTCTCACAAAGGAAGAACGGAAACCGTTCAGCGATGGCAGCGGTCGGTTAGAACTGGCTGGAAAGGTCGCGTCACCTGACAATCCGCTTACTGCGCGAGTCGCCGTCAATCGAATCTGGCTGCGACTGTTCGGTACCGGTCTTGTGGATTCGCCAAATGACTTTGGAGTCCGCACAGCTCCACCATCTCACCCGGAACTGCTGGATCATCTGGCAAGTTACTTCATCAAAAACAATTGGTCTCGAAAAGCTCTGATTCGATACATCACGGTGTCTTACACATGGCGACAGAACAGTCGACACCGACCTGATGTCGCCAACGAAGATCCGGAAAACCGTCTGATCACTCGCATGTCACGACGCCGACTGGACTTCGAAGCGTTCCGCGATTCGCTGCTTAGCGCCGCAGGAAAACTTGACACCACAGTAGGCGGGGAATCCGTCGATATTCTAACGCAACCGTTTTCAGAACGCCGCACAATTTACGCTCGGATCGACCGCCAAAATCTTCCGGGTACGTTCCGCACCTTCGACTTTGCCAGCCCCGACACCACAGCTGCCAAACGCTTTGAAACAACTGTGCCGCAACAGGCTCTGTTTCAATTGAACAGCCCGTTCGTCATTCAGCAGGCGCAAATGGTGGTGCAGCGATGCAACGGATCAGACGACGCCACAAGAGTGTCTGAAATCTATCACAACATCCTGCATCGCGAACCAACGCCCGAAGAATCGCACAAAGCGAACGTCTTTTTGCAGTTTTCGAAAGAACTTGGCCCCGGACCGGAAACCGCATTCGGATGGCAATATGGCTGGGGCGAAATCAACACAGAGAAAAACACAGTTCTCAAGTTCCATCGGCTTCCCAAATTCCATGAAGGCCGCTGGTCTGGCGGAACAAAAATGCCAGACGCGAAACTTGGGTGGTGCATGCTGACTCGCGATGGTGGACACACCGGGCACGGTTTGAAGTTCTGCACAATTCGGCGCTGGGTGGCCGATCAGGACTGCAAAATAAACATCGCCAGCAGGATTGAACACGCCTCGAAAAATGGAGACGGAGTGATCGGCCATATCATCGTCGGCTCGCAGTCCATGGCTTCTGAACACGTCCACCATGGAAAGCGCCCGATCGACACTGGCGCAATAACCCTGAAAGCAGGTGAAAGCCTGAACTTTGTCGCGGACTGTGGAGCCGACGAGAGCCATGATTCCTTCACCTGGAAAATCACAATGCACCAGCACGTTGACGGCGCAGGCATTCGAACATGGCGATCCACAGACGACTTTTCGGCCGCACCGGCAGCCGCACGAATCACTCCGATGGAGCAATTCGCACAGACGCTCCTGCTGACAAACGAATTCATGTTTGTGGACTAATCGATGCGGCCAAAATCAGCTCAGGCACATGGCCAGAGAGACCTCAACCAATGCACCAATCACCAAACAGTTCCCCAATCGCCACCAATCGGCGCGACATGCTGTCTCGCTGCGGCATGGGATTCGGCGGCCTGGCCCTGGGGCAAATCCTGGCAGCAGGTCAGGCAAACGCGGAACCCGCCAACATCAACCCACTGCTTCCGCGAGTCGCCCACTTTCCGGCGAAGGCCAAACGTGTCATTCACCTGTTCATGAACGGCGGACCGTCACAGGTTGACACCTTCGACCCCAAGCCAATCCTCAAAAAATACGCCGGGAAAACTCTACCTGGCGGAAACCTGAAAACAGAACGCCCCACGGGAGCCGCATTTCCTTCGCCGTTTCGTTTTCGAAAACATGGTGAGAGCGGAATTGAAGTCAGCGATTTATTCCCAAACGTCGCCGAATCCATCGACGACATCGCCGTCATTCGATCAATGCATGCGAACGTGCCAAACCACGAACCATCGCTTTTGCTGATGAACTGCGGAGAAGCTCGCCTGGTGCGGCCGAGCCTGGGATCATGGCTGACATATGGACTTGGCACGGACAACCAGAATCTTCCGGCCTTTGTGTCGATGTGCCCAGGGGGCTACCCAATTCAGGAATCGCAAAACTGGCAGGCCGGTTTTCTTCCGGGCATTTACCAGGGAAGTCATGTTGACACAAAAAACACCGACATCGAAAAGCTGATCGAGAACATTCGTAACGATCGCGTTCTTCCTAAACAACAGGCCCTGCAACTGAACCTGCTCCGCAGCCTGAACGCTCGCCACATCGAACAACGCCCGGGAGACGCTCAGCTGGAATCCCGGATCCAATCATTCGAACTGGCCTTTCGCATGCAGACAGAAGCGGCTGAAGCGTTCGACATTTCCCGAGAACCGAAACACGTTCACGAAATGTATGGAGACGGAGTTCACTCGAGGCAGATTTTGATTGCACGGCGTTTAGTCGAACGCGGAGTTCGATTCGTACAGCTGTGGCATGGGGCAGGGCAGCCGTGGGACAGTCACGACGACATCGAAGTAAATCACAAACGCCTGGCCAGAGAGTGCGATCAGCCGATTGGTGCTCTGCTAAAGGACCTCAAGCAACGCGGGCTGCTGGACGAAACCCTGGTCATTTGGGGTGGAGAATTCGGACGGACTCCCGTGGTCGAAATGCCAAAGAAAGGATCGAATCAGGGGAAGATCAACGGCCGTGATCACAATCACTGGGGCTTCACAATGTGGATGGCCGGTGGCGGCGTGAAGGGAGGACAGGTCCACGGAGCAACGGACGAATTTGGCTTCAAAGCCGTCGAAGACAAAGTACATGTTCATGACCTGCACGCCACCATCCTTAGATTGATGGGCTTCGATCACGAAAAATTCACCTACCACTACGCAGGGCGAGATTTTCGCCTCACTGACGTGCACGGGAACGTTGTGGAATCGCTAATTGCGTAATTCACACAATCGTGTCAAGTATCAGGCATTGAATTGCTGTGATCCCGATTTTCTGAGAATTGTGTGAGCTACTCAGTGTTTCTAACGGAAAGGATTTTGCCGCGTGTCGAATAGACGAGTATAGTTCCGCGGCAACGGCTTTTCCTCTTCCCAATCAGATCGCACGTAGCCGGAAAATCAATAGCTTTATGTGGCGAAAAGTCCTCAAAACATCCGCGCATCCTCTGACACTGCTGAAAAGCGTGCTGGCGCTGGACGATTCGCCTCACGCGATTGCTCTTGGAGTTGCTATTGGCGTATTCATTGGCCTAACACCAACCGTCGGGATTCAGACGGTTCTGGTACTGGCACTCGTGTTTCTGACGCGGAAGTTCTTCTACTTCAATGGTTCGGCGGCAATGGCTGCCACATATATTTCGAACCCGTTCACCATGCTGCCGATGTACTATTTCTGGTACAAACTCGGCACCTGGTTTCTCCCAGGCAGCATGTCCTTTGAGGAAGTCAGCGGAGCACTTGAATTCGACGGCCTGGGGAGCTGGTGGAATTCCATGAGTGCTCTGGGCATTGAAGTGGGAAGCCCCATGCTTATCGGGGCTTTGCTAACGGCACCGTTTGGTGTGCTGATCGCCTATCCATCGACGTACTTTCTGGTCAAATGGGCCCGCACTCCGCCATCCGGTGGTAGCCCGGCACGCGAAGAATCACCAGACGACCGCGTCGACAGCGCACACCCTGCATCACAGCTGCCGGACGGGACCGTTAATTCGCGGATGCCAACAGAGTCTGCTCGCATACAGAATCTGTAGCGCAGGATCGTCCCCCCATCCCGTCGTTCTCTCGGCAGGGCTGCGACGCATTGTTCCGGTCATAACGATCAAAGCAAGCGCGCTTGGCCTTCTGCCTGAGACCGTTGTGTTCGTTTGGTGAAATCCCGCAACGCCCTGCGGCTCATGAG
>CAYZYB010000049.1:0-4312 GCA_964481505.1 uncultured Planctomycetaceae bacterium
CATGTAGACATCCGTCTGAACCGTGTAACCCTTCATTTCCGGCATGCCGAGCCAGAAGTAAGTACTGGGGCGACCTTTCCCCGGCGAACGCTTCAGAGCCATCGTGCCTTCAATGCCATTCGGCTGCAATTTCAGAAACGCGTTGATCCAGGTCGATGGAATCTGCTTTGGCTTGTTGTAGCCTTCGAAGTCCCACTTCCACGGCAATGGCGGAAACGTTCGCAGACGAGCAAACGCTGTCGCTTCGCCGAGCTTTGCGGTCAGTTCGCCACCCTGTTCAGGTGCATCAGCCGCGACTGTTACTTTGTTGCCATTCAACGTTGCACCTTTCCAGCCTTCTGCGAGAGAAAGTTGTGCTTCCACCTCGCCAACCAACTGGCCCAGCTTGTTGTAGCCAAGGACCTTGTAGTCGACATTGCCGCCACCAAAGGTTCGTGCTTCGAACGGAACAATACGAATGGTGACAACATCTTTGCCGCCGTCAGCTTCCTTCAATGCCGGAATTTCGACAGTTGGCATCTTGCCCGCATTTTCGTTTCCGATGCAGATAGTGCGATCGCGAGTCACAAAGAAAACGCGGCCATCAGAAATCGCTGGCGTGCCATAGATTTCGTCCAGGCCCTCACCGTTCGCCGCTTTTAGCGTGACGTGGCTGAGTGATTCGCAACCTTCACGACTCGGCTTCAGAATGTGAATGTTGCCATTCACTTCCATCGCATACAGCTTGCCATCAGCCCAAATCGGTGAACCTTTCCCGACCGTTCCGAGACTGAATTCCCAGAGTTCTTTGCCGGTCTCGCTATCGTAAGCGTGAAGCTTGCCTGTATCGGCGATGACATACAGAACGCCATCCTTGACCAAAAGAGCCGTGTATCCGGCTTTGATGCCATCGTGTCGCCAAACACTTTTGGTTTCCGTGATGTCACCTTTGCCGCGAGCATCAATGCATTCGATCCGACCAAATTCGGTCGTGTCGATGTTGTCTTCCCCGTGTGAGATGAAGACATGGTGACCATCAACAACCGGAGACGCGTTGAGGCCACGTTTGGACATTCGGAAAGACCAGACAGGTTCACCTGTGCGAGCGTTGATCGCGTGCAAGCCACCGTCAGCTCCGCCACCGATGAGCAGTCGCTGGCCTTCGACAACAGCAATTGTCGGGGCTGAGTAATTCGTATCAAAAGGACCGCCACCAACAGGCGCCGTCCACATCAGTTCTCCGGTTTTCTTGTCGAAGCAGTAGTAGGTCATCTTCGGTGGTGGCGCCTTTGTTCGCCCCCAGTTCAGTCCAAAGAAACCAACGATCACTCTGTCTTCGTCGATGATCGGTGTTTGTGTTCGACCGCCATAACCAGAGATCTTTCCGTACTCTTCGAACAGCGATTTTTCCCAAATCACTTTGCCGTCTTTGTCGTAGCAGCGAAAAATTCCGCTGACCGAGTGCATGTAAACGTATCCGGTTTCGGAATCGCCAGCCATCGCCGCCCAACCAACTCGTGGAGCAGGAATGTCCGTTTGGAAGACGTTGAATTTGTCGGTCCAGATCTCCTTACCAGTCGCCGCATCTCGGCAGACCACCTGTTCCTGAGCGTCGATCAATTCCTTGCTGCCAGTACTGACATCGTGATTGGTTCGGCACTGCAGATAGACGCGGCCGTTCAACACAATCGGAGCCGCTCGGCCACCAATCGGCGATGTCCATAAAACGTTCTTGCCGGAATCGAGATCCCAGGATTCAACAAGACCGGTTTCGCGACAAATGCCATTGTGCTCCGGCCCACGCCAGGAGGTCCAGTCGGCGGCCATCGCCGAACCAACGCCGCACAATGTGACGGCAAACAAACAGAAAGATCGGATTCTCATGGGGTCCTCGTAACTTCGAGTAAAATGCCATTGATCGCTGGCAGAATGTGCAGAAAACGGAGCGTTTGTGCAGGCGGGAATGCATCAGAAATTGCAAACCGGAAGGTTTCGTTAGTGATCCGTGCAATCTGGTCTGCAGTTTATTCTTGTGGCCGTTGAATGCAATCAACTGAAGCCCGATCAGTGGACTTCCGTTTGTGAGATCGCACGTATTTTCCAGTGTTTGGCATGTCGAGCCAGAGTAATGTCACCGGTGAGCCGAAAATCACGCGAATGGCGGTGCCCCCAGTGGTGAACTATGCCCTGGACCGTCCATTCGCAATTGCCCTGAACCAAATCCGGACTTGTCGGTGACGATGGGACCGAAAACGAAGTTACCAGCACATTACTGACGTCGATCAACAGCCCATCTTCCGAAGAGGTCGACAGCGATTTCAGCATGCCAAGGTAGACTTCTTCGACAAGGTCCTGTTCCAGCACATTTGACAACGCCGCAACGGCTTCTCGTTCCGAAGACTGCATTGTCGCGTCGTACACGCTGGAAAGTGTGTCTTCTGTCAGATCTTTGACTTCGGCTTCATTAACGATCACCGTCGTTGTCGGAATCGCGAGCATACAAACGACCAACAAAGCGACACCAGCCAACACCAGACTTGCGCCCTTTGCAAGCGACATCGAACCTCGACCTGCGTAAGCGAACCCACACAGAAACAGCAGTCCACACAAGCCGTAAACCGTTCCTTTAAAACTCGGACGGTCACTGGTCACGCCGAGTGGATTTCGGAAGGGCAGTGGCGACGATGATGACGGTTTCGAACCCCGCACATCGGGACGAACGACAGTTTCGGCACTCCATTCGAATTGCAACGCCAGCTCTGATGAAACTCCACCTTCGGACGTCACAAACCGAACGAGCTCTGACGATTCGCCGTTTGCTGAAATGAATTCGGTCGTCAGCTCCTCAAACGCTCCCGGCGATTTCAGGAAACTGAGCTTCAGGCCCTGAAGGTTATTGATTGGTGAATATCGCAATCGGACGCCCGCGAGGGTTCCCAATAGTGGCACTTCAGATGATGCAGGACTTGCGGTCGCATCGCCCACCTCAAGCGACTCTCCCGCAGCAAGCAACTCGACTGACACCGCTTCCGGACGAACGAGAACGCCATCAACGTACAGCAGCGCGTGGGCAGTAAACCAATCGGCGATCAACTGCTTCGATTCGTCCAGATTGGAAGAAGCAATAAACGCAGGAATACTGCCAGCTGGATCCGACGACTTCCGCCGAAGTTCCTCCGCCGGCGCCCAGGCTTCGTCAAGCAACAGCAACGGCGCGGTGAATTCATGCACAATGCCAGTCGGCGCAACGACAATTCGCGACGTCGCGGAATTCAGATTGCTGACGGTAGATCCGGCTCCTTCTTCACTTTTCGGCAGAACAATCGTATGGGGCCGTCCGGGGGCGACTACCGCATCAATGCGTCGCCCTGACTCGGCATGCTGAAGATGCAGACGCAATTCTCCGGGAGAATTCAGCGTCGCGTGGGTAAAGGAATGCAGAAAGCAAAGAGTCGCCGGTTCCCACGAATCGGCAGGCACTTGTCCTCCCGCACTAAACCGGATCTTCCATGTAAGTTTCAGCAGGTTGTTTTCGGAAAGAATGACGTCGGGAGTCGTCGGCCTCCACTTCGGCATCGCAGTCACAGATGCCGTCAGAGGGGCGCCCGTGTGATCGAAGATCCGTAGCTGATTCAGCAGCGCCCCCGTATGCCTCACGATCGCTTTCTGCACAGTCGCAGCCGCAACGACTTCGTGTTCTGAAGGATCGCCGATTTGATGCCGCACGACATCATCAAGAAAAATATTCAGCCGAACGTCCACAACATTGCCAACGCGCACCCAGGCATCGGTATGAGACACAGGATGCCCAAGAGCAGTCGACCAACAGAGTAGACTGAAACAAATCGCCTGGACCAATAATCGCATGCCTTAAAATTCTCTCGCTCTGTTCAACCGCCAGACTGTTCAATAGCGATTCAGTCTACACAGTGCGCATAGAAAAAGGTGACATCCCTGCCACCTGTTTCTCAAATCGAACGCTCCGAAGAACGTGATCGCAAAGCGGTTTAAAACCGAACTTACTCAGCTGGTGCAGACTCAGCTGGAGGCGCTGGAGCGTCTTCGGCTGGAGGTGCTGGAGCGTCTTCCGCCGCTGGAGCTGGAGCATCTACTGGTTCTGAAGCTGCTGCTGGAGCAGGAACCGCTGCAGATGCTGTTGGAGCAATAACGCCACAGTTGCCATCTGCACAACCTGAAGAAATCACCGTGCCACCACATGAGCTACAGCCGGAACTGATGACTTCGCCGCCACCACATGAGCTACAGCCAGAACTGATAACTTCGCCGCCACCACATGAGCTACAGCCAGAACTGATAACTTCGCCGCCACCAC
>CAYZYB010000049.1:4412-12117 GCA_964481505.1 uncultured Planctomycetaceae bacterium
AACTTCGCCGCCACCACATGAGCTACAGCCAGAACTGATAACTTCGCCGCCACCATATGAGCTACAGCCAGAGCTGATAACTTCGCCGCCACCACATGAGCTACAGCCAGAACTGATAACTTCGCCGCCACCGCATGAGCTACAGCTTGATTCAACAACGCCGCAAGATCCACAGCTTGGTGCTTCTGGAGCACATGAGCTGCATGTAGGCGCCGGAGGAGCACAGGTTGTGCAGGAGCTTACTGCCTGACAACAGGTGCTTACAGGCTGACAACAGCTAGGTGCAGGTTTGCAACGACGCGCTCTGCGGCAACGTCGGCCAGCTTCAGCATCGGCTCCCATCACCATCATCGCGGCGGCAGCCAAAATGAAGAATTGTCTCATTAAACTAGTCCCTTTTTCTTTGTACAGAAGAAACGCAAAGTGGTCACAAGCCCAGAGTGGATTCATTGTGAAACCACTAAGGCGACACGCGTCGCCCCTGAATTGGCTCAAGCCCGAGAGGTTACCCACACACCCCAGATTACGTCAATTACTTTATTCGGGACATTCCGATTTTTTAATCAC
Source organism: uncultured Planctomycetaceae bacterium (assembly GCA_964481505.1). Lineage (GTDB taxonomy): Bacteria > Planctomycetota > Planctomycetia > Planctomycetales > Planctomycetaceae > Fuerstiella. The sequence goes on from CAYZYB010000049.1 coordinate 4,980, forward strand.
TCGTCGCCTGGATCAAATCGTCGGCAATTCGCTGCACAACTCCCTGTTTATCAACACATGCGATCACAGAATCAGCCTCACAAAGCAGCTGCTCCTCACGAAACAATTCGTAGTGATGCTCGAGTTTCGCTGGTGTTTGCCTAAAAATGCTGGTTTTTAACGTCAATAGGTCGTCGTATTGAGCGGGCCGTTTGAACTTGACGTTGATACTGGCGACCACAAAAAACAGCCCCAGTTCCTCCATCCGTCGATAATTGCCCCCCTGCGCACGAAACAGCTCAGTGCGGCCAATCTCGAAGTACGTCAGATAGTTCGAATGATGCAGTAACCCCATCGCATCGGTTTCACTGTAGCGAACGCGAATCTGAGTCGAATGTTCCTGAATGCTCTTGCTCACCGTTGCAGCACCTGTTTTCGTGTTTTGATAATGGACTTGTCCGAAACTCACGGAGTCTGGTAATTAGCTGCCAGGAAGCCAATTCTGCACATATCGCCATGAATAACACGCAGGATAATCACAGCAAGACGGCTCTGGTATTCGTCTACGGTTCACTGAAACGCGGGCATAACCTCCATTCAGAGATCGCAGACCAGCAGTTTATTGGCCCCGCATTGTCCAGTGCGGAATATCAACTCTTCGATTGTGGCAGCTACCCGGCAATGGTGAAAGTCACCGCGAATGGCTATTCAATTCGCGGAGAACTGTATCGCGTCGATGACAGTTGTTTAAGTCGACTCGATGTTGTGGAAGGAGTCAATGAGGGACTGTACGTTCGCGAACCTGTGAATCTTCAGGAACCTGAAGCCTGCGGCACAACAAATCCGGTTTGGGCCTGGTTCTACCTTCGGGACATCAGCGGACTGAAAGAATGTGGTTGTGAGTGGCCGTGAAGTCGCTTCGCATTCGAACCCGCCCCCGGCTATACTCATGAAAATCCGAGCAGGCCAGGAAACATGCCGAACAAAACAGGTCGAGTTATTCCTTGGTGGGCCCGGAAATTTCACCATCTCAGCACGGTAAGAAAACCGGCCTGAAAGCCAAACGCCAACCATGTCCACTGATCTGCAACCCGCCCCCACTCAGTCTCAGACCGAACCTCCAAAGTACGTGGTTCGATACGGCACGATGCGGCATTTGGGCGAATTTTCTGCCAAACGCCAGGAGAAAATTGTGCGTGGAGACGATGTGATCGTGCGGTCTGATCGTGGTGTGGAATTCGGAATGGTGCTGTGCGCTGCGGATGAAAAGACGAACGAATACCTCGGCGACAACGTTCGAACAGGACGAATCCTTCGACCAGCTTCAGATGAAGATCGACGTTCTCTGGAAGAAGTCGCTGCGCGAGAAAAAACCGTCTTCAAAAACGGGCAGGCAATGATCGCCGAACGAAAGCTGCAAATGCAGCTCGTCGACATCGAACAGATTTTCGGCGGCGAACGAATCGTCTTTTACTATCTGGCGGAGAAACGTGTCGACTTTCGCGAACTCGTCAAAGGCATGGCGCGAGAATTCAATACGCGAATTGAAATGCGACAGATCGGCGTTCGCGACGAAGCGAAGCTTCTTGCCGATTACGGAGACTGCGGTAAACCGGTATGCTGTAACACTCACCTGAAGGAGATGCCCCCTGTCTCGATGAAGATGGCCAAACTACAGAAGGCAACCCTTGATCCCAACAAAATCTCGGGACGATGTGGACGCTTGAAATGTTGTCTCCGTTACGAATACGACACCTACGAAGCACACCGTAAAGAAATGCCGAAAATCGGGGCCACGGTCATTACACGAGAAGGCCAGGGAAAGGTGATTGCGCAGGAGTTGCTTGTCAGGAAGCTGCTGATCAGCTTTGAGGACGGTCGGCGCGTGATGACGGACGAATCTGAGATCGTTACAGTCGTTTCTCGCGGAAATCGCGGCAGGAATGACAAGCCAGCGACCGAACCAGAGCAAAATACGGAATAGAGCCTTCTGTGGGACCGCGGCTCGTTGTATTATGTCCACAGCTGATGCTTTCTCACATCAAGAACGCTCCCCTGGATTAGACCGGCCGTATGACAACTGTTCCCAAGTCATCTCCATCGCGAAGCTATCATTCGAACGCTTACCACTTCATTTTTGCAGCGCTGCGACATGCTCAGGAAAAGCATGGCCGCGACCGAAGAGATCATAATACGGGTCACGTAAGTGCTCGGGAACTCGTCGAAGGCATTCGCGAACTCGCACCACAACACTTCGGCCTGATGACACTCTCCGTCTTCGCTGAATGGGGCGTCCACGGCACTGAAGATTTCGGAAAAATTGTCTTCGAACTTATCGAAGCCGGCGAAATGAGAAAAACCCAGGACGACCATCTGGAAGATTTCGTCGACGTATTCGACTTTCAGAAAGCGTTCGTCGAAGACTACAAGATCGATACTACGCGAGCCTTCAGTCGTAGCTAAAGAACCGGCTTCAACGCCATAGTACCTCCGCCCACTTCTCATGTATTGGGCCACTAACACCTGCTCGATTTAACGCTGCTCAGGCCGTTGACAGCTCACGACAGTTGGTGTCCGGTTAACGGTTGAGAATTTCTCCTGTTAACTGTCCGCGTTGACAGCCGACTGTGTAGACTACCAGCATGCTGCGAATCGTCGCAGCCGCCCGATTCTTCTCTCAATCCGAGGCCCGTCCATGTCAGTACGTATCCTCCCGGTCATTCTGCTGTTTGTTTTCGAACCGTTCCTTCCAATCCAGGCTCAGGACAAACCAGCGCCACTGAAGGGGCTGCTGATCACTGGTGGCTGTTGCCATGACTACGAAAACCAGAAACGCATCATCACAGAAGGCATGAGCCAGCGGGTCAACATCACGTGGGATGTGATCCACGAAGGCGGCTCGGGCAAAGAACACAAGGTCTCGGTTTACTCCGATCCCAACTGGGCCAAAAAATACGATATCATCTTCCACAACGAATGTTTCGGCGGTGTCACGGATGATGACTTCGTAAAAGGCATCGCGGCCGCGCATCACGATGGTGTGCCCGCTGTTTTCGTTCATTGTTCTTTGCACAGTTACCGAAACGCTCCTGTCGGAGCGGATGCGTGGCGAGAACTCATTGGAGTCACATCGCGAAGCCACGAAAAGAAACGCGGCGTTAAGGCCGTTCGCCTGAACAAACAGCATCCCGTGATGAAAGGCTTCCCCGAAGACTGGCAAACTCCAAACGGCGAACTCTACAAGATCGAACGACTATGGCCGAACTGCATTCCCCTTGCCAAAGCTTACGGCGAAGACTCAAAAAAAGATCACACTGTCATCTGGCTCAACACTTTTGGGCGCGCCCGCGTGTTTGGCACATCGCTCGGTCACCACAACGAAACAATGAATAACGACGTGTGGCTGAATGTTGTGGCTCGCGGGTTGCTGTGGTCCGTCGACCAACTTCAGCCGAACGGCAAGCCGATGAAAGGCTACGAAGGCTCCGGCGTAAAGCCCATCGATCTGTCAGAACAGCAAGCCGCTGTCCCCGTGGTGGATCCAAAGTTTGCAAATTCCGCGTCAAAGCTTTAGCTGATTCCCCAGGACTTTTACGTCACGGATTAAAGCATGAACTGGCCGCTGGTTTGCAGAATGCTGGGCTATCTGTCGCTGTTGATTGGCGGCTCGATGCTGGTCACGCTGCCGTGGTCGTTCCCGATCTGCGGGCAAACGGAAATCGCAGAAATGGCCTCGCTGCGAGGTATGCTGAAGTCGATTGGCGTTGCCACATTAACGGGTATCGTTCTGCTCGCAGCTGGCAAAAAGTCCTACGAAGATTCACTACTTCGAAAGGAAGCACTGGCTGTCGTGGGCCTTGGCTGGCTGCTATGCGGACTCCTCGGCGCACTGCCGTATCTGATGACTCCAACGTTCCGCCTGCCGGGCGTTGACATGAGCGTCAGCGACGCCATCTTTGAATCCGTTTCCGGGTTTACCACCACCGGAGCCTCTGTGCTCACACGACTGCAAGTGCCCGAAGGAATTCCCAACTGCGAAATCGCGGCGCTTCGTGGAGAAATCGCGTGGGTTCCGCGCAGCGTGCTGTTTTGGCGTTCGTTCACTCACTGGCTCGGCGGCATGGGCATCATCGTGCTGTTCGTCGCCATTCTTGGGCAACTCGGTGCCGGTGGAAAAGCGCTCATGCGCCGCGAAGTCCCCGGACCGCTAACAGATTCCGTGCGACCACGCGTTCGCGAAACGGCGATGCTGATGTGGAGCATTTATCTGGGATTGTCAGCCATCATGATGATTGTGTTGGTGGTGCAGGGCATGAGCGTTTTCGAATCGCTGTGCCACACGTTCGGGACTCTGGCCACCGGCGGTTTCAGCACGCGCAATGAAAGTGTGGGTGCGTTTCGCAACGGCGGGATGGAGTTCACCATCATCGTGTTTATGATCCTGGCAGGAACCAACTTCAACCTGTATTACGTATTGATAAGACCAACAGCAGAACAATCAGGGAACAGAATTCGTGACCGTCTCGCCACTTTGTTCTCGGATCCGGAACTTCGAACTTATCTGACAGTCATCGCCACAGCGACCGCCATCCTCACCTGCCTGCTGTCATTCGGAAACATGTACGAAAGTCCGGGCACCAGCATTCGACACGCATGCTTCAACGTAGTTGCGGTCATGACAACCACCGGATTCGGCACCGAAGACTTCGCCACATGGCCGGAATTCGCTCGAGCTATCCTGCTGCTGCTAATGTTTGTCGGCGGTTGTTCTGGTTCAACCGGCGGTGGCATCAAAGTCATCCGCTTCATTGTGCTCTGGAAAGTTCTGAAACTCGAAGCCGAACGCGCGTTCCGCCCAAACCTTGTGCAACCCATTCGTATTGCCGGAAACCGAATTGATGATTCCGTCGGTCGCGACGTGCTGGTGTACTTCTGCCTGATCGGCGTAATTTTCACCACAAGCTGGGTTGCCCTCATCGCGATGGAACCGGCAACGCAGTGGCAGGGCGATACCTCGGCAGAAAAACTCATCGACTGCGCCGGTGCCGTCGCGGCAACCTTAAACAACATCGGCCCAGGACTCGGCATCTGTGGCCCTCACGGAAACTACACCGCATTTTCCGAAGCTTCGAAGTTGCTGCTAACGCTACTGATGCTGCTGGGCCGCCTGGAGCTCTTCGCCATCATCGTGCTGTTCACACCAGGCTTCTGGAAGGTTCAATAAAGCCACCCAAAATGACGTCCTCCCCATCGGAAAAACGCACGCGAGTCGTCCTTCTTGGTGCCAGCAATCTCACGCTGGCGTGGCCCAGAATCATGGACCAGATGCAATCTCGCTTCGCAGCTCCGCTGGATATCTACACCGCAAACGGAATGGGAAGGTCTTACGTTTGTGACCGCAGCGGATTCGCTTTGCGGCAGCTTCCTGGAATTCTCTCGTGTGGCATCTGGGACGCTCTTCCGACGACCGCAACCAAAGACACGCAGTCCGTCGCAATTCTCACAGACTTCGGCAACGACCTGCTGTATGGTCGCAGCCCGACAGAACTTTTCGTTGCCGCTGAAGAATGCATCAACCGATTGCGACGCTGGGACGAAAGCTGCCACATCGTCATGACCAGACCACCGGTCGATTCGGTCGACACACTCGGCTGGCTGCGTTTCACGTTCTCACGGTTTGTGTTGTTTCCACTGAGCAAGCTCACACTGCCTGGAGTCAAAGCGAAGACGCTGGAACTCGATAAAGGACTCCAGGAAGTCGCTAGCAGACTGAACGTTCCCATCTACCAACCGCAGGCGAACTGGTACGGACTCGACCCAATCCATGTTCGCTGGAAGTATCAATCGGCAGCCTTCGGCGAAATGATGGACCTTTGGCCGGTTCCCAAACAGGCTCTGTCACGCTCCGGCAACCGTTCACGTCCCAAAGCGGCCAGCCGCTGGGTGCTGGGCAAACAGCGGGAAGCCGATCAGCCATCAATAGCATCGGCCGGTACTAACGTCTTCGCGTATTAATCCGCCGCCAATCAAACAGAACCTACGCCAGCACATCCTTCGCCCGAAATTTCCAGCGACCCTAATCACGCCGAAATTCAACAGGCACCGAAGAACTTTTTCACGTCACCGAACGATTTCATTCAACAGATCTTCAAACGCCCACATGGTCCACTGAAAGTACTTGTTGCGTTCTCGACCGTAGTTGAAGAAGCCGTGGCCGACGCCGGGGTATTCGATAAAGTCACAACGGTTGCCAGCAGCTTTCATTCGCTCCTGAAACGCGCGAATCAGTTTTGGTGGGATCAGTGGGTCTTCGCTGCCGCTTAAAACCAACGTTGGAGGAAGTCCGGGCGTCACGTGGTGTGCTGGAGAAAAACTCTCCAGATCGATGTTGGCCGCTTTGCATTTCTTTTGACCACCAGCCCAACCGTCGACGAGGTCGATGACTGGGTTTAGCAGAACAAGGCCCTTCGGCGGTTGTTCAACAATTGGATCATCCGGCAGGGCAACCGTACAGAGCGCCAACGACAAATGGCCGCCAGCAGAGCCTCCGGAAACAACAATGCGGTCGACGTCGATGTTGTGGTCTTTGCCGTTGGCAATCACCCATCGGTAGGCCTTGCGGACATCTCGCAGAGTATCGTGCGGCGTCAAATCTCCCTTCGGTGCCCGAAAGTGAATGTTGACGACCGTAAAACCTCGCCGCTGCAAATAAGCGGATTGAGCAGCCAGCAAACGCGGATGTCCGCCCCAGCCTCCACCGTGAATGAAGAAGATGCACGGACGAAGTTCGTCGACTGCGGCATCCAGTGGCGTAAAGATCCGCAGGCGCTGTTCGACGATGTCGGGATCTCCGTAAGAAAACTCTTCGCCGGTTGCGAGGATCTCATCACAAATACGATTAGACGCTTCGCGGTCCTCCGGAAAGTGCAGCAGGTCGGCTTCCGGTTTGCCGTATGCGTTTACCAGTGGCGGTTCGTCGCCGTCGCCCATCTTGCGATCGATGATGCCCTTGAGTTCTGTAGCTGCCGCGATATCAGCAGCCGTCATGTTCAGCGGATCGACGGCGATTTCTTCCAGCGGCTTGTTCGTTAGCCGATATAGTCGACCACTGCGGAACAATTTGTATTTTCTGTTAACAGCAAACACGCTGCGACGAAAT
>CAYZYB010000050.1:0-12093 GCA_964481505.1 uncultured Planctomycetaceae bacterium
TTGGGAGCCTCAACGGTTGCTGCCATTCTTCCGGTGCTCTGCCGGCACATGTCAATTTCACAAAGTTCTGCAAGTTGGGCGAGAGGCATCGGATCGATGATTCCGGCGATTATCGTGCTGATTCTGGCCTGGGGGATCTCCGGCGTCTGTCGTTCTGATGAAATCAATACTGCTGGTTACATCATTGCAATGGTTGGTGATTCGATCCCGCCGCAATTATTGCCGACGGCTGCATTCATTACTGCCGGAGCCATCGCCCTGTCGATCGGTAGTTCGTTTGCAACGATGTCTCTGCTCCTGCCGATGTTCATCCCGCTGACATACAGCGTTTTGGGCAGTCCAGCTGCAACTGCCACGATTGACGATCCGATCTTTCTGGCGACGGTCGGAGCGATTTTGGCGGGTGCTATCTTCGGTGATCATTGTTCGCCAATTTCTGACACAACAGTACTTTCTTCAGCCGCCGCGGGATGCGATCATTTGCATCATGTGGCAACTCAATTGCCGTACGCATTACTAATTGCTGCCTGTTCTATTCTGTTTGGGTACTTGCCCATAGGTTTCGGCATCCCCTGGTGGATCGCGTTACCATCCAGTGCCATTGCCTGTAGTGGAGTGGTCCTGTTTCTTGGCAAAAAGCCGTTCGTCCTTCGTCCTTCCCAAGACTCATCAAATTCACCATGACACAACCGCGCCTCCAGGGAATTTTCACACCCAATCTGGTTCCATATTCTGCCGATGGTGGAATCAACGAAGACGAGTTGCGCCGCTATGTTGAATGGCTGATCGACCGCGGTGTTCACGGCTTGTATCCGAATGGATCGACAGGAGAATTCACTCGATTTACCCCGGAAGAACGTCGCCGCATCGTCGCCATCATCGCAGACCAGACCAGGGGACGCGTACCAATTTTAGCCGGTGCTGCGGAAGCCAACGTCAAAGAGACTCTATCCGCCTGCGAATACTATGCGTCGCTGGGAATTCGCGCGGTCGCGATTGTTGCCCCGTTTTATTACAAGCTGAGCCCCGCCAGTGTGTACGCGTACTTCAAAGAGATCGGGGACAACACGCCAATCGACGTGACACTGTATAACATTCCGATGTTCGCCAGCCCGATCGACGTTCCCACAATTCAACGACTGTCCGAAGAATGCGAACGCATCGTCGCCATCAAAGATTCATCCGGCGAAATACCGCACATGATTCGTATGATTCAGGCGGTCAAGCCCAACCGACCGGACTTCTCCTTTTTAACCGGATGGGATGCGGCACTCATGCCAATGATCCTGGCTGGCTGCGATGGTGGAACGAACGCAAGTTCCGGTGTTGTTCCGGAACTCACTCGAAAGCTGTACGATCTCACCACCAGCCACCAGATCGATGCCGCGCGACAGATTCAATACGACCTCTTGAAGCTGTTCGACACAATGATTTATTCCGCCGAGTTCCCGGAAGGCTTCCGAGCCGCGGTTAACCTTCGAGGCTTCAATATGGGGCAGGGCAGGCAGCCACTATCTGCCGAACAGCGAACTGATCTGACGACACTGAGCAACGAACTCCAGTGCATGCTGTCAAACCACGGCTTCACCGATCAACCGGTCGGCGGCTGTCCAATTGAACAAACGGGCCCCGTTGAGAACTCGGCCGATGTGTCTGCCATCGTTCAACAAGTCGTAGCAGAGCTGAAACGACGTGGACTGACATAGGCAGACGCTGCGTCAAATCAGCTCCCGCGGTACTGTCCCGCCTGGCAACAAATGGACCGGTCGACCAAAGAGATCCATGATATCGTGAGTCGGCGTCAAACCGAGTGCGTGGTACACGGTCGCGCAGAAGTCTTCGACGCCGATCTTTCTTGACGTTGGATGTTCTGCTTTGGCATTCGTACTGCCAATCACCTGACCATGCTTGAATCCTCCACCAGCCAGCAGAATGCTCTGCGCCTGAGGCCAGTGGTCGCGACCAGCGTTGTTGTTGATTCGCGGCGTATGACCAAATTCTCCGGCACACACAACCAAAGTATCGTCCAGCATGCCACGTTCGGCAAGGTCCTGAATCAGCACACCGACAGCTTTGTCGTGTCGCGGCAACTTATCGCGGAGCGCCCGTTCAATGTTGGAATGGTCGTCGAAGTAACCAGTGTTAAGCGAGACGAACCGCACACCTGCTTCAATCAATCGACGCGACAGCAAAGCCTGTTCCCCCCAGCCCGGACCATAACGCTCGCGGAGTTCCGGCGATTCCTTCGACACATCAAATGCCTGTCTCACTCGTCCAGACAATACAATGTCCATCGCCTGCTGGTTGACAGAATCCATCGCGTCATACCCGCGATGCGCAGCCACCTGGCGGTTCAGGCCATCCAGCTGCTGCTGCAACTCAACACGATTCATCATTCGTTTTTCCGACAGACCGTCGATTAACGAGAAGCTCTTGTGATCACCCGTCGGCAGCCGCCCGGCTTCGTTACCGTAGCTGAATTCGCCGTAACGAAAAGGGTTGTAGTTGACGCCAAGCCATGCTCCTCCGTGAAAACCGAAACCACCATCGTTGATGTTCACGCTGGCCAGCGAACCTGGGCGGGTCGGCCCCAACAAGTGAGATGCCACGGCTCCCATCGACGGTTGCTGTGGTTTCCGATCACTACCAGTCGCACCAAGCCGTCCCGTCAGCATCCAATGCGCGGCCGCCCAGTGATCTCCGTTGCCGTGCGAGAAACTGCGGATGACCGTACACTTGTCCATGACCTTCGCGTGTTCCGGCAATAACTCACAGACATCAAGTCCAGGCAGTGAAGAAGCGATCGGTGAAAATGCACCGCGGTATTCTCGCGGCGCAGTAGGCTTCATATCAAAGGTATCAAGCTGCGACGGTCCTCCGTGCATCCAAACAAGAATCACCGACTTCTTCGACGTCGGCACCGTCGCCTGCTCTGCTTGCAGCAGGGACGGAAGACTCAAGCCAAACGCACCCAGGCTACCGATTTCCAGAAAACGACGGCGACTAAAACCGTCACAGAAGTTTCCCTTTGCGGATGCAGCACCAGCGATGTTTAACATAGCATTCCTCTGTCAGGGAGGCGGAAAATCAATATGGAAAGATGTCGAAGAATAAACCTGCTCCATCCGAAAACAACGCAGGCTGCCACTCATGTATTTTCGACCCTATCTGCTGCGAATGGAACACAATCCATTGAAATACCGTTTCGCTTCGTAAAAATCTCGGCCCTCACATTTGCGACAAGGCACATGAAATCAGGATTCCCTGCTGTTTTGTCGGCAAGGCTGCCAGATTTCACTGGTGCGACTTCACAACCAAAATGTTGACGACGTTCGTCACCGCAGCTTGCACCACGACGCCAAAACTGGAATATATCAACAGAGGCAGAGGCCCGGAATACTCACTTAAATTAGGTTTCAAGACACATTCATTATGCGACAAACACTCCTCGCTGCAATTCTGGCATTCTTTCTCAATGCATCCGCAACCGCCGACAACTGGGCTCACTGGCGCGGTCCGACTGGAAACGGTGCAGCAACGAATGCAAATCCACCGACAGAATGGAGCGATACAAAGAACGTCAAATGGAAGGTTAAAGTTCCGGGCAATGGCTCAGGATCACCGGTCATTTGGGAAGACAATATCTTCGTCGTTACCGCCGTGGGCAGTGGTGATCAATCGGCAGCGGCGGCCGCGCCACAACGCCGACCTAATCAACCCGGGCGCCGTAATCGCAGTGGCGGACGACCGAGTGCGCCGCTGACAGAACTTAACTTCAAAGTCCTCTGTTTCGATCGTGCCGATGGAAACCTGAAGTGGGAACGTACAGCAACAACCGCCACGCCTCACCAGGCCACACATTCAACTAACGGATTCTCGTCGGCATCTCCCTGCACAGACGGAGAGCATGTTTATGCCAGCTTCGGATCGCGAGGGCTCTACTGTTACACAATGAAAGGAGACCTCGTTTGGCACCGCGACGACTTCGAAAAGATGCAAACTCGCAACGCATTTGGAGAAGGCAGTTCACCGACAATCGAAGGGGACAAACTGTTGCTGCCATGGGACCACGAAGGCCAGTCGGCGCTCTACGCACTTAACAAATCCACCGGAAAGACAATCTGGAAACAAAACCGCGATGAGCCAACGTGTTGGGCCACTCCACTGGTTGTAGAACACAACGGGCAAAAGCAGGTCATCATGAATGGCCAAAACCAAGCGCGTAGCTACGACCTGGAAAGTGGGAAAGAACTTTGGCGGTGCGGCGGACAAACTCAACGCCCGGTAGCTTCTCCGGTTTCCGCAAACGGGGTGGTATTTGTTGGGAGCGGACATCGTGGATCCTTCCTCGGCGCGTTTCGGCTGGACGGTAGTGGCAACATCCAGGGCACAGACACCGTCGCATGGTCTGTCGATCGTGACACGCCGGACATCGCGTCTCCTTTGCTGTCGGAAGGGCGGCTGTACTACCACAAAGGCAAAACCGGCATCCTGACGTGCCTCGATGCAGCCACAGGAAAACCGCTGTTTTCAGCCTCAAGAATCCCCGGCGTCAACAGCACCTATGCCTCCCCGATCGCAGCGGGTGGGCACGTTTACCTAACGGGACGAAGTGGCACCACCACCGTGATTAAAGACTCCGACAAACTGCAAATTGTCTCTTCCAACTCCGTTGGAGAAACCGTTGATGCAACTCCGGCACCGGTCGACGACGAGTTGTTTATTCGTGGTGAAAGACACCTCTTCTGCATCGGACTGTAACTTCGAAGCACAGGAAAACCGATGCAAAGAAAACGCGATGCTGAGTTGGAGTCGGTGGCTGCAATCGATACTCTGTGGTAACAGCAAATCTATCCCCCGTGTGGAGCCACTTCGACATGCAAACGATGCCGTTTAAGTTCAAGTTTCTCGACAAGCAGGGAAACGAAACCGGGTTCTTTTCCAGGAAGGGTAGTTTCGACGGCGAAACGCTGACACTCGACGACCAGAACATTTCGGCTGATGTCATCTACGCGGTAGAAAATCGTGGCAACCGAATGGTGATTGTCGAAGCAACGGACGTTGAAAACCCCACCCAAATCGCGTTGGCCATCACGAGTGGAAGTGTCGACAAACTAAAACAGGCACTGGGAGTTGCTCGTAGCGCCGCGGCAGCCGTTCGACGCAAAGAAGAGCTCACGAAAGAAGGACGCGGCCATGAGTTTCGAGAAGTCGTGTGCCCGCAGTGTGATGCCACCAATGACCTGACCGGCTTTCAGGATTCGCCGCAAATGGACTGCGACTTCTGTCATTCAGTCTCCACAATCGGAGATCCGTCTGGCGAAGAAAAAGAGTACAAACTTTGCGACGAATGTGGCATGTATAGCAAGCCGCGAAAATTCACGATCTTCTATTTCTACTTCCTGCTGGTCGTCTATGGCTGGTCAAGCCGAACAACCTGGCGTTGTCCGGGGTGCATGCGAGGAGAAGCATGGAAGATGTTCTTCGGAAACCTGATCTTTATTCTGGGTGTGCCGGTCGCCATTGTCCAGCTGATCCGAGCTTACGGCGGCACAGACCTCGCCGCGATGTACAAGGGGCTGGACGGAGCAAATTTGAAAGCACGCAGCGGAAAGATGGAAGCGGCTGTTGCCAGCTATCGAAAGATTCTGGACCAGCATCCGCAAGCAGCAGGAATCAAGTACAACGTGGGACTTGCCTTCCTTCAGCAAAACCAACTGCAAGCAGCGAAGACCACACTGGAAGCCGCGCTGAACGATTGTGCCAACTATCAACCGGCCGCCAATTTGCTCGCTCACTGTTACACAGAACTCGGTGAAACCGAACACCTGGAAGCCCTCAAAGCGGCATGGGGAGTTGAAGAAGACGCAACGACAGATGACCAAGCGGTCGGCGCAGAAATCAAAGAAATCGAATAGGCGCAGAAATTCCCAATCGGCAGCTGTGGACGCCACTTACCAGACGCACAGAGAGCATTTACGATGCGTCTGAATAGCGATTTTCGTGGCAATTCTCTGCAAAAGAGCCAACATTCGGTCCATTCGACCGGTGCGATGCGCCGTACCAGTCGCCGTGCTTTACCGCTTTTGAGTAAACCGTCGTTCTGCTGAAACCAACGTTGCTCGTACTGACAGGAGCCGTATAGTTCCGCACTCACTCCGCCAACGCGCGTTGAGCCTCTGTAGGCAAACCCCGTCTGGCGCAAACTTTTCTCCGACGGCATCCAGATTGGCCTGAGGCCCATACTGTTGATTGCCGTGCCCCACATATCAGGGGCGCCCCTTTTTGGAATAACAATGCTCGATTTCTTTCGTCAGCGGTCAGGATCCGTAAAAGACGACGTACTCTCCGGACTGACTGTCGCTCTCGCCCTTGTTCCCGAAGCCATTGCTTTTGCATTCGTCGCCGGCGTTTCGCCGCTGATTGGATTGTACTCGGCCTTCTTCATCGGACTGATCACTTCCGTTCTCGGGGGACGCCCGGGAATGATCTCCGGCGCCACAGGTGCCATGGCCGTCGTCGTTGTGGCACTCGTCGCAATGCACGGCGTGGAATACCTGTTCCCCACTGTAATTCTATGTGGGCTGTTTCAGATGGCGATCGGATTTGCCCGACTGGGGAAGCTCATTCGGATGGTGCCGCACCCCGTGATGCTCGGATTCGTCAACGGCCTGGCTATCGTGATCGGGCTGGCTCAACTGGGAAGCTTCAAGACACTTTCCGAAGACGGCAGCCTGGTCTATCTGCAAGGTACTCCGCTTGGACTCATGCTGTTACTGGTTGTCGCAACGATGGCGATCATCTGGCTGTTGCCAAAATTCACACGATCAGTGCCGGCATCGCTGGCGGCGATTCTTACGGTCACGCTGGCTTCTGTCGCAATCAATAATTCGATGCGAACCGCCGATGGCGAAAACGTGTTGGCGACTGTCGGAGATATGCTTCGAACAAATACGCGAGCTTCCGAAATCGCAAACGCGGCTGCTGCAAACAGCATCGACAAAAAGAACCTGCCCGACGGCAGTTTCCTAATCACAGACGACATGTCGATCGCCGAAATCGCGGCAGCCTCCCTCAAAGCAAAAACCGTGGCGAAACCGATCGTCACGGTCACAGAATCATCGGAAGACGGTGAAAAAACCGCAGCCAACGACGGCGGAAGCATCAGCGGCGGACTTCCGCAACTGTTCTTCACACAATATGAACCTGTGCCGCTAACGTGGGGTACCTTCAAAATCATTTTCCCGTTCGCCATCGTACTCTGCGGTGTTGGCCTTATCGAATCTCTGATGACGCTGACTCTCATTGACGAAATCACAGAAACACGCGGTCAGGGCAATCGTGAATGTGTCGGACAGGGCCTCGCGAACATTGCCTGCGGCATGTTCGGTGGCATGGGCGGTTGTGCCATGATTGGCCAGTCGCTCATCAACGTAAACTCTGGTGGTCGAGGTCGCCTGTCGGGAATCACAGCCGCAGTTTGCCTGCTGCTGTTCGTTCTGTTTCTGGCTCCGTGGATCGAACAAATTCCAATGGCCGCACTGGTAGGCGTCATGTTCATGGTCGTGATCGGCACGTTCGAATGGGCATCGCTGAAAATGTTCAAACGCATGCCACGCAGCGACGTTTTTGTGATGGTCCTTGTCGCCGGGTACACTGTCTTAATGCACGACCTTGCGACAGCCGTGATCCTCGGCGTCATCGTGTCGGCTCTGGTTTTCGCATGGCAGCACGCCACACACATTGCGGCGGATTCGAGGTACAACGAATTCGGCAGCCGGATCTACCAATTGCACGGCCCGCTGTTCTTCGCGTCGGTGTCTTCGTTCAAGGAAATGTTCGATGTGACGGGCGATCCCGAGGACGTCGTTATCGACTTCTACTACAGCCGTGTGTACGACCAATCGGGACTCGAAGCCATCAACTGGCTGGCCGAAAAATACGAAGGCGCTGGCAAGCGTTTGCACCTCACACACCTCAGCCCCGAATGCCGTCGGCTGCTAAACAAAGCCGGCGACTTTGTCGAAATCAACATGTCGGAAGACCCGCAATACCACATTGCGACCGACCGCCTTGGTTAGAGCGGTTCGACGATTGCGGTGAAGAATCTTTCTGCTGGGTACCCATAGTCACTGCAGCGGAAGGTCTGCGAAACTTTCTGCCGTGGATGTGCTCAGGAATGATCTTGAGTCTGCATCGCGCGGGAGCCATTGTCATCCCAAAATCCATGAACGCACCCCGCTGCAATGGGTGCAGTCGCAGAAAGTTGCGAAGCTGGAGAGTGTGGCCGGCGCTGGAGCGAGGTACGAGCGACACCTCGGGGGGGCTTCGCAGGGCTCAGCCCAACCTCGGCCACCCGTTTCAAATGCAACAATCTGCTGCCAGACCCGGCGCAATCCACTGCCGCTCACAGCCTCGCGGACGTGAAGGATTCTCTGTAGATTATGCTCTTCAGTTTCCTTCCCATGATCTGAATGCGCGCAAGTTTGGATTTCGTTGATGGCACCAATCAAATATGGCCAAATCGGTGTTGGACATGCACATGCCAACAAAATCAGAGCATACTGCGATTCCGGCGACTACGACGTTGTCGGAATTGTCGAACCCAACGAAGAACTCAAACGTGCCGCCCAACAAAGCGACACGTACCGTGATCTACCGTTCGTTTCTGAAGAACAACTCCTGAACACCGCGGGACTGCAGGTCGTTGGAGTGGAAACGCCGGTTCGCGACCTACTGGCCACGGCAAAGCGTTGCATCGCCGCCGGCATGCACATTCATCTTGATAAACCAGCCGGCGCATCATTGCCGCATTTCCGCAAACTTCTTGACGAAGCAGCTCGCCAGCATCTGGCGGTGCAGATGGGATACATGTATCGCTACAACCCGGCGATCGTGCAGTTACGGCAGCTTCTTAAGAACGGCTGGTTGGGTGAAGTCTTCGAAGTCCACGCCGTGATGAGCAAAATGGGCAACCCAGCCATGCGAAAAGACATCGCGGAATTCTCCGGCGGCACAATGTTCGAACTAGGCTGTCACCTTATCGACCTTGTTCACGGAATTTTGGGAAACCCCGACAAGGTAACACCATTCCCACGACACTCCGCTGCTGACGCGGACAACCTGATGGACAATATGCTGGCCGTGTTCGAATATCCCAAAGCCACCGCCACAGTTCGCACCAGCATTGTGGAGGTCGACGGTTTCGCCAGAAGACACCTCGCTGTCTGCGGGACGAAGGGAACAATGCACATTCAACCGCTGGACCGACCAACTGCCAGGCTGGCGTTCTCGGAGCCGCACGGCAGATTCATGAAGGGCTATCAGGATGTTGACTTCCCAAAATACTCACGATACCTCGACGACGCCGCGGACCTCGCGAAAGTCATTCGGCACGAAAAAGACGCCGACTTCAGCTACGAACATGACTACGAAGTGCAGCGTTCAGTACTCCTCGCTTCAGCCATGCCCACTCTATCGTGACTCGGCGCCAAATTCGTACGCTGAGTGACGCTGTCGGTTGTGCCCCTGTTCCGCCAGCGTGAACACAAGTCAGCCGCCGCTTTATTCCAATCCGCGAAAGTGAATTCGAAGCCAGCATCCTGCAAAAAACCTGGCACAACACGGCGGCTCTTCAGCACCAACTCAGACTCCGTTCGCAACAGAAAAGTTCCAACTTCCAGCATCCATTCGGTCGCTGGAAGCCCTATGCGTCTGCCCCACGCGTTTCTCAGCATCCTCATGAATTCTGCGTTCGGCAACGGATTGGGCGACGACAGATTAACCGGCCCAGCGACGTCATCATGTTCGATCAGCCAGTAGACCGCTCGAATGAAATCTTCGTCGTGAATCCAGGAAACGTACTGTCGCCCGCTTCCCGATGTTCCTCCCAGCCCGGACCGAACCATTCGCAGCAGCACATCGAAGACGCCACCTCTGTCAGGACTCATCGTCATCGCAGAACGCAACAGCACCTTGCGAGTGTGCGGAGTAATCGCTTCGTTTGCGGCGTTCTCCCACGCCTTCGCAACCTCAATACTGAAACTCCAGGTATCAGGCGCATCCAGTTCCGCTCCACCGATAATTCCGCTGACTTCATCGTTGGCGGCGTCGTAGCGATGAGCGTAAATGGTTGCCGTACTGGCCTGCAACCATACTCGAGGCGGCCGTTCGCACTTCGCAATCGCTTTCCCAATCACACGCGTTGATTCGACTCGGGAATTCAGAATGAGCAGCCGATTTTTCTGCGTATAACGACAATCAACGCTGCGACCTGCAAGGTTGATCACCACATCGGCGCCGTCAACTTCGTTCAACCACGGCCCGACGGTGCGAGCATCCCATTCTACAACACGCCAGGGGGCTGGACCGGGATTGCGACTTAAAACGACAACATCGTGGCCGTCTGAAGTAAACGCGCGAGCCAACAGGTTGCCCACTTGTCCGCTGCCACCTGGAATAACGATTTTCATTGCTGTCCGCCTGCGAGCTTCAGAAACTTCATCTCATGAAGCCTGAACCGCAGCAGTGCAAAGGCGTTAACCCGAAATTATCGAGGTACCGCGGCGCTGGATAAAAATTTCCACCCCGTCAAAAACCAGCCCTTGCCGAATTTGTCGGCCCAACGCACTTCGCACTTCAATGTGACGGGCGTGTGTGAAGTGGAATGAATGGTGAGAATTGCGATCGTACCCGGTGGCAGTTCTTTATCGGTGATCGTGCCGATCCCCTGTTTGGACATATCTTTGCTGAATGTCAGTACCGGCTCGTCCTTGCCGATATACATATGCACCGGGCGGACGAATGGATGCCGCGGCTCTGTGCGGCGTTCCGTGTACTTGGCACGTTGTGCCTCCATGATCAGCTTATCAATGTCCTGATTCATCGCCCCCTCCGCACACGTCGTTATCCCATTTGCTCTTTGAACACTAGCACACCAGCAGCCAAAGCGTCGTCAATCTTTTCAACCAATCGCGCGCCAGCTTCGGCCATATCCGGACGACCGCCACCACCACCACCTGCAATTTTGGCGGCGGCCTTGACGGCGTTACCTGCATTGAGGCTTTTTTGCTTCACAAGTGGTTTACTGACAGCTGCGATCAGCGACACTTTGCCATCAATCTCAGCTCCCAGAATAAGAGCAATCGGACTGTGCTTTTCACGCAGTTGATCCGCAAAATCGCGAAGAGCTTCTCGCGTTACGTTCTCCAGTTTCTGCGACAGAACCTTCACACCATCCACTTCTTCGGCAGACGCTATGAGATCACCAACGGCATCAGAGACCGACGCTTTGGTCAATTCCGCCAGTTGACGATTCGCATCTTTCAACTGCGACTGAAGTGCTTCGATGCGAACCGGGAGGTCGCTTGCCTTGTTGGCTTTCAACATGCGCTGAAGATGTATGACGAGTTCGTCCGTCTCGCGACCTTTCTGAAGCGCTCGCGGACCAGTTACTGCGGTGATACGACGAACGCCTTTGGCAACAGGTTCTTCCGAAGTCACTCGACAAAGTCCGACCTGACCAGTGTTTGTCAGGTGCGTCCCACCGCAGAGCTCGACACTAAAATCACCCATCGTCACCACGCGAACTTCGTCCGGATACTTCTCACCAAACAACGCCATGGCACCGCGTTCACGAGCTTGCTCGATCGGCAACAGTTCTGTCACAACCTCCGAGCCACTGGCAATTTTGGCGTTGATGATGTCTTCAACCTGACGAATTTCGTCCGCCGTTAATGCCTGCTTGTGAGCGAAATCGAAACGAAGAGCGTCACCTTCCACACGCGAACCACGCTGCGTCGCATGATCGCCGATGGTCTGATGCAGCGCGTGATGCAGAATGTGGGTCGCCGTGTGAGCTCGACGGATCGCAGACCGCCGATCGACATTCACTTCTGCCGTCACCGTGTCGCCAACCGACAGCTTGCCACTTTTCAGGTATCCCACAGAAGCAAACAATGCCTGCTGATGCTTTTGGCAATCTGTAATCTGAACTTCCACGCCATCCGAAAACAGACGCCCCGAATCACCAACCTGGCCACCGGATTCTCCATAGAACGGCGACTTGTCCAGCACAACTCCAAACGCCTCGCT
>CAYZYB010000051.1:0-12083 GCA_964481505.1 uncultured Planctomycetaceae bacterium
CTGCTATGCTGAGTCGTTTATTGGATGTTCCGGTGGCGATGATTCGGCGATGGTCTCGCATTGGCCTGATTCGTCCCGTGCGGCGCGTTTGTCGTTTGCCGTATTTCGACTACCGCGAAGTCGCCAGTGCTCAGCGACTGGCAAAATTACTGGACGAAGGCGTCCGTCCGGAAGTCCTGGAACGCAGCCTTGCCGAGCTTAGCCATACGTTTGCCGGTACCGATCGATCTCTGGCTCAGCTAACGCTGCTGGTTCAGGATGAAAAAGTGTTGATGCGAGATTCGCATGGTGTGCTGAATCCACGTACTGGACAGCGGTTACTGGATTTCGATACGACGCCGCAAATGCGGATCCTGCTACCGGAAGCTGAAGACGATACGGCGGAGAACAGTGACGACGAGATCAGTCCGCCGCATCCATTGGCAACCGTTCCCGCGGATGCGGACGATGATGACGACATGCCGGTGTCCTTTTCTATCGCAGAAGCTCGCATGCGACGGGAAGAGCGTGGCATGAACGACTGGTCGGCTGATGACTGGTTTCACGAAGGCTGCCGTCTCGCGGAAGAGAGTGCTTTCGAGTCTGCGGAGAACGCGTTCCGAAATTGCCTGTCACTGCTCGCGTCCGACCACGCTCTGCTGCGTGATGCGGGGGACTTTCCCGTCGGTGAACAGCACGCCGTGTTTCCTGATCCGGCCGATGTTCATTTCCATCTTGCCGATGCTTTGTATCGTTCCGGAAAGACGGACGCGGCGATTGAACGCTACCATTGTGCCATCGAATTCGCTCCGGATTTTATCGAAGCCTGGACGCAGTTGGGCTGTTTGCAAACCGAACGCGGACAATGGCTGCAGGCGGAAGATGCTTTGCTAACGGCAATTTCGATTCACGAATCGAATCCCGATGCGTTGCTGCATTACGCTCAGCTGTTGGAGCAAATCAACCGCACTGAGGAAGCTCTAACTTACTGGAGTCGCTACCTCGAATTCGATTCCCGCGGCCCATGGGCCGATCACGCTCGAATGCGGCTGGACGAAGCGACTGAGACGGCCGATCAGACGTAGTTGCTTCGCGAGTTATCCTCAGGTTTTTGAGGTGTTTGCTTCGATTTCCCTTACTGGTCGCTCTATGTTTGTGCCTGTGGGATTGTGTGGGGGCTACGTTGGCCGCGACGGCACCGTGCTCTATGTACATCCGTCTGTATCGAAACATTTTCATGAAAGATTCCAGTTGATGTCGGAGAATCCGTTTGCAGTTGGTGGATACGCTGGAGTTGGCGATTCCGGAGATAATGATCCGAATCAGGATCCTCAAATGAGAGAGCTAATCGCGCTGCTGACTCAGACCCGTCCGTGGGTGCGTCTGATCGGCGTTATGCTTCTCATTGGTGCTGTGCTGATGCTGATAGCTGGATTTTTTATTCTGCTGGGCGGCATTGCCGGGGGGCGTGGAGCGGTGCCAATTGGGCCAGTCCTGGGTGGGGTGTATATGTTGATGTCGTTTTTCTACATCTATCCGGGGCTATGTCTGAACCGTTACGCGTCTGCAATTCGAGACGCCGAAACTTCGGGGGATATGCGACATGTTGTAGAAGCGATTTTGCAGCAGAAGAAGTTCTGGCGGTTCTGTGGCATCATTACCGCGATCTTACTCTTGATCTACTTGCTGCTGTTTATCTTTAGAATCCTTGCGACCGTTGCTGGCGCCTTGTAGATCGGCAGCAAATCAGGAGATCGCAGGTCAAACATTCCAGCTAAAGTGAGCGTCACTTGGTGCAGTCCGAGGTGTCCGCGGCGGCGAACTCCAAGCGGGCGCAAGGAAGCGTCGTTGAATGAACGTACCAGCACCAGCGACATTCCGTTGCCGCGCTGGCTTCAGATACGATGTCGTGCCGCGGCCTGTGAACAGAGTCCACAGCTGACGCCGCCGAGTCTGCAACTTAATGCGACGCTTCTTCTGTTGTCGCAGGAGTGACTGGTTCGTCACTCTGCTTGGAATCAAACGTCCACTTGCCGACCAACGACATGGCAAGTACGGTATACAGAAACAGGATCGACAGCATCTTGCCGATTGCGGAACCAGCGATCACGTCGTCCGCTTCGAACTGTTCAATTTCAACGGCTGAAAAGAGCGGCTTGTCTGAAGTGTTGGCGGATTCGGTCATGGTTTCGGTGTGCATAACGCAAGAGTTTGGATTGAGAAGGCCTCACGGGCCATCGTGGAAGTTAAGAATAGCTCGCATTCCGACTTTCGTCGAACCGACATTCCGTCTTCCGTGCGTTTTTTCAAACCCTGGAAGGCAATTTGGGCGGGGATTCGTTGGTTTGGTGAGACCCTGCGTATCAAACGCGGCGAACTCCCAGCCAGACAGTGGCATCGAGACCATCGCGAGCCGTCTATCATCGCCACGCAGGAGCATGGCCTACCTCGGCGTAAATTTCGACTTCAAATCAACGATCTTCGAACGCCACCGCGAACCGCAAAATCCACGCCCTTTCACCTCACTCGGCGGAACCACGTCAAGTCGCAGTAGCCCGTCGTCCCACGCCACAGCCCGTCGGGGCTACCGGGCTAAAGGAGTTCCTGCAGGAGGTTGTTTGTTGGGTGAGGGTGCCCTTTGTACTGGCGGAAACCTTCGCCATGTTTTGCGCCGACTTCCTGGCCCCGCAGCTCGCTCCAGCGTCGGCAGGCGTCGAGGTATTCGTCCATGCCGTGCTGCTGACGCAGCCAGTTTCTCTGACTAGCGTGACATGACAGGGCTTCGATCTTCGTTTCGAAGTGTTCGCTGACATCAACAATAAAATCGATCGGGTGCCGGTTGCCAAAGTGATCCGTGCCCTCGATTGCATCGACGTAATACAGGTGTGGGATTTTCGTCGCGGGAGATGCCGGATCCCATTGCCGTGTTTTGTAATTTGGCACCGAAGCGTTGAAGCAGGCGTCTCGCACAAGCATGCTGGTGATTTCGTGGTCGTGCATGTAGTCGACCGGAGGAGCCGTCAGGATGATGTCCGGTTTTGTGCGACGCAGAAATTCTGTCATCCGGCGGCGACTGTCATTGTCAAACACGATGGACAGGTCGCGAAATTCCAAACACGTGTATTCCGCTTTCAGGATCTTCGCAGCTGCGGTCGCTTCGCCGCGGCGAACTTCTGCGATTTCATCCTGTGACATTTCTGCACTGCCGCAGTCGCCAGGAGTCATGGTCGCGACGGAAATACGGTGCCCCTGCGATTGCAGTTTCAGCAACGTGCCAGCGCACTGAATTTCGATGTCGTCCGGGTGCGCGTGAATGGCCAGAATGTGGAGAGTCGTTGACGGTTGCGCCATGCGAGATTTCTGCAGAGAATGTGAGGAGGTGTGAGTCGATTGGCTGCGGGATGGAAATTACAGAATTTGCGACGTGTTGGACAGGAATCCGGGACGTGTTCTTCCACCGGCGTCAGGACTCGTATTCTCGGGGTGGCGAAAATGCCGTAAATTGCCGGTCTGCTGTTCTGAGAGTTTTTTATGTGAAGATCGACAATCATGCGACGATTCCATCATCTGGCGATTCTGTTGCTATCTGCAGCTGTTTTGGGTTGCGGTCAGGATATGCCCCCTTCTGCGGATGCAGATAAGTCTTCGACTGATTCGGAAATCCGCTTTTCGGGTGTGACTGCTTCGGTCAGCGAACCTGGTCAACAGGCACTTCCTCCCGACGGGGGCAAAGTGCAGCCCGAAGGTGAATCACTCGACGAAGCAACTCGGCAACTTTCAGCCATTCAACAGTTACGCGTTGCACCGGTGCCGGAAGGGATCGAGGATGCACGTGAGGTCCGGCGAAAAAGGAATCTGCAAATCGTGCAGATGGCAACGGAAGTTTTGCGGCTGACTCTGGACAATCAAGGTCGTCGAGATGACTTTGCGGCCGCCGTTCGGCAACTGTTGGAAGCTCGATATCAGCTTGCGTTAAGTGGATCCGAATCCGATATCGAACAGCTCTACGCTGACGTCCAGGCTCTCAACGAACGTGACCCTCATTCCGCAGAAGCGGCGGAAGGTATTTATCATCTCGCGCGGTTCGCTCATACGAAAGCTCGGTTACAGGGTCGCGGGAATGTTGCGTGGTTCGAGAATTTTTCCCGTTGGGCTCGTGAATTCGCGGATCGGTTTCCGAATCAGCGGGAGCGTGCGACCGCACTGCTGTTTGGAGCGGGGCGAAGTTGCGAGATGCATGCCGTTGTGATTGAATCGGTGAAAGACGCTGTCCGGCTGCGGACGGAAGCGAAACTCTGTTACTCGGCTCTGACCAGCAGCTATCCCAAATCGTCGCAGGCTCGTGAAGCGACCGCTGTGCTGCGGCGAATGGCTTTACCAGGAAAGCGGCTTTCGCAGTTTGCCGGCCCCACGTTGAACGGGGGCTATGTGAATGCTGATGAGTTCACTGAGAAGGTGACGGTCATCTATTTTTGGGACGGCCAAAACAAGGAATTCGTCGAAAAGCTCTTACCGCTACTCCAGCAGGCCAAAGAGGCTTCCAACAATAAGCTGCGATTTGTCGGCGTGCCGTTGGAAGAAGACGAGGCGGCGTTGCGAGACTACCTTCAGGATACGCAGGTGCCAGGTCAGCAGATCTTCTTTGCCGATCCCGCTCAGCGTTCCTGGAATAGCCCACTGATCCGCTATTGGGGCATTTCTCTTGCTCCCAGCGTATGGCTCATTGAGCGAGACGGGCGCGTTAAGGCCGTGGACGTGGGTGGGTTTCATCTGGTCGACACCATGCGACAGTTGTTTCAGTAGAATCTGGCGTGGTTTTCGAGTGGTAAGTTGTTTGATTTAAATGACTTGCGTTGTTTTTGTATAAAAACACACAAATGTGGCGGTTTTGTCCACTCGTTCTCGATATCCCTATCGTTGGTCTGAGGGTGATGCGTTCCGTAATGCCTATAGGCCATCGACTGCCGTAGGATGGTGATTTCATTTGGCCTTCGACGGCTGTTGTGTTACGTAAGGTGAAGGTTTCAGCGGGCCATGCTGTAAGTCTTTGCGGACCTGTCGCCATATTTCATGGTGGTGACGACAAACCAGAACAAGACGTCTGGGGAATTCTTTGGGAGGCGGCCGATATCTCCCACCGAATACATCTCCGGCTCGAGCTACCGAAAGGCAGAGTTCAGCATGGTATCTACAGGAAGACGAGTCTCGCTGACTGTGAGACAACAACAGATTTATGATTACCTTCGTGAGCGTATTTTGAGCGGTGGATTTGGACCGACAGTTCGCGAAATTGGAGACCACTTTGATATCAAGTCTCCGAATGGAGTCATGTGCCATTTGAAAGCGCTTGAGAAAAAGGGGCTGATTCGTCGTGAGTCGAATATGTCTCGTGCGATTTGTTTGGCAGATCCTTCCAGCAAAAAGTACACGCTGCCCTACATTGGCACTGCCGTTTCAGGCAGTCCGGTTCGCAGTGCCGTGTCATCCGAAGAACAGATTGAATTCGAACGGATGTTCGAGGGCGGGGATCGCGCCTGCATTCGCGTGGAAGGGGCGGCATTTCATTCCCTTGGCATCACAGATGGCGATTGCATTATCGTAAATCGTGACGGGCACGGAGAGGCCAATAGCCTGGTCGCTGCGCTGGATGACGAGCACAGTGTGACGTTGTTGCGGATCGAGGAAGAGGGTGGGCAGCCAGTTCCTGCGATAGCTGGCATGGCCGTAGCGCCGCCGCGTCAAATATTGGGAACGGTTGTTGGAGTGATGCGACAGTTTCCTGCGGCAACGTCGCAGGTTTAGTTACCCGGCCTCTCGACGTTCTTCTAATTGACTCAGGCGGTTGTAGAGCGTCTTCAAGGCGATCCCCAGTTCCTTCGCTGCTGTTGGCTTGTCGCCTTCATGTTTCTTGAGAACATGGAGGATCATTCTGTCTTCCATTTCTCGCAACGTGATTTCGGTGTCCCCGAAGGACAGTCCGCCAGTTCCAGGTTCTGTCGCAGTCGCACCGGATGTGCCGCTTTGCGACGTCACATGTTGTGGCAGGTCTTCAGGTTTGATGGTTTCTCCGTCCGACAGAATGGCCGCATGTTCCATGACATTGGCCAGTTGCCGCACGTTGCCCGCCCATTCCTGAGCCTTCAGGATTTCAACGGTTTCCGGGGGCAGAACGGAATCTGGTACCGAGTCTCGTTTCAAATGCCGAGCGATCAGGTGTCGCGCCAGCTCGGGAATGTCTTCTCTGCGTTCTCGCAGCGGTGGCAAATGAATTTCGAAGGTGTTGACGCGGAATACAAGATCCTCACGGAATGTACCTTCTGTCACCATATCCTGTAGGTCGCGATTTGTCGCGCAGACGATGCGTACGTTCACACGGAACGGTTCGTTTTCACCGACTCGGCGAACTTCACCTGACTCCAAAAATCTCAGCAGCTTCACCTGCATCGATTTGTCCAGTTCGCCAAGCTCATCCAGGAACAGCGTTCCGCCGTTAGCGACTTCGAACAGGCCAGTGCGAGCTGTGTCGGCACCGGTAAACGCGCCTTTGCGGTGCCCAAAAAATTCGCTTTCGACGAGGTTCTCAGGGATCGCGCCGCAGTTTACGGCGACGAACGCTCCGTCGGCTCGTTCACTTTGTTCGTGAACGCGTCGTGCCACCATTTCTTTGCCGGTACCGGTTTCGCCCAGAATAAGGACGGCCGAATCGGTTGGTGCCAGTTTGTCGATGAGCGTTTTGACGCGTTGCATGCTGGGAGATTCGCCGATTAAATCCGATCGGCCTTCGACCTTTTGCAGTCGACTTTCCAGAGCTACGTTTTTGTTTTCGAGCGCCTTCTTCGCGCCTATGCGTTGAAGTGCGGCGGATAATTCGAACAGCGACGTCGGCTTCGGCAGGAAGTCGTACGCTCCCATTCTGACGGCTCGGATCGCGTCATCCATACTGCCGTGACCGGTACTGATGACGTAATCCGTTTCCGGCGAATTTTCGCGTAGTTCTTCAATGACGTCCCAGCCACTGCCACCCGGCATGCGGAGGTCAACGATGGCTGCGTCGAACGTGTTATTGCGGATTGCGTCACACGCTTCGCTGGGATTCCGGCACACGGTGGTCGAGTGCCCCATCCGCGGCAGCTCAGATTCCATGAGTCCTGAGATCGATTCATCATCGTCGACGAAGAGGACTCGTAATTTGTGTTTTGTTGTTTTAGCCACTGCCAACTCCATGGCAAATCTGCTTCAAAAATCCATTTTGAAGCGTTGGGTCGAGATACTGAGTCACCGAGATGTCTGACAGAGGCGTCAGGAGAGAGAACGGTGATGTGTGAGTGATACCAGAACCACCGTTTTTCAGCAATCCGGCTTGAAAACACTGGGGAAAGTGAGTGTTTCTGCGGTGAAGAGGTTCTTGCGGTGCACCGCCACGGACTATTCGATCCACGGAATACACAGAAAACACGGAAGAATTGCAGCAAATTCCATGCGGTGCTTTTCTGTGTGTTCCTTGGTTGTTATCGGGCAGCGAAAGCGAAAGTGGGGCTTAGCTCATCTTACAAGCAGTAACTGGCTACTCGTCTTCCGCTCGCAGTTTCGCCAACACCGTATAGTCTTCCAGCGTACTCGTGTCTGACGTGGATTCTCGCCCAGCCGCGATGTCCCGCAGTAGGCGACGCATGATTTTGCCACTGCGAGTTTTCGGCAACGATGCACCGAAGCGAATCTGATCGGGCGTTGCCAGAGCGCCGATCTGAGCGCGAACGTGTTTGGTCAGTTCGGCCTTCAATTCGTCGGTGCCGTCGTCGTCTTTGAGTGTGACGAAACAGCAGATGCCTTCGCCTTTGATTTCGTGAGGGAAACCAACGACGGCCGCTTCGGCCACTTTGTCATGCGCGACAAGCGCACTTTCGACTTCCATCGTGCTTAAGCGATGTCCGGAAACGTTGATGACGTCGTCGACGCGGCCCATCACCCAGATGTAGCCGTCGTCATCGCGTCTAGCACCGTCGCCGGCAAAGTAGCAGTCGTCGATCGTGGCGAAGTAAGTTGCGATGAAACGATCGTGATCGCCGTAGAGAGTCCGCAGCATGTGCGGCCACGGTTGTGTCATTACCAGCAATCCGCCCTGATTTGCGTCCAGGCTTTCGCCTTTTTCTGTGACGATGTTCGGAACAACGCCAGGAAGCGGGCGAGCGCAGCTGCCGGGTTTTGTGGACGTCACACCGGGCAGCGGACTGATCATGATGCCGCCGGTTTCTGTCTGCCACCATGTATCGACGATTGGGCAGCGTTCCTGGCCAATGACTTCGTGATACCACATCCATGCTTCCGGATTGATGGGTTCGCCGACTGTTCCCAGCAGTCTTAGACTGGATAAGTCATGTTTTTCCGGCCATTCGTTACCCCATTTGATGAAGGCGCGAATGGCGGTTGGGGCTGTGTAGAAGATGCTGACCTGATACTTCTCGACGATTTCCCAGAACCGACCTTCGTCCGGCCAGTTGGGAGCGCCTTCGTACATCACGACTGTGGCTCCGTTCGACAGCGGTCCATAGCAGATGTAGCTGTGGCCGGTGATCCAGCCAATATCCGCCGTACACCAGTAGGTATCTTCTTCTTTGAGATCGAATACCCACTTTGATGTCATCGTGGTTCCGAGCAGATATCCAGCGGACGTATGCATCACGCCTTTGGGTTTTCCTGTGCTTCCAGATGTGTACAGGATGAAGAGCGGATGTTCGCTGTCGAGCGGGACGGCTTCGCATTCGGCGGATGCGTCCTGCATGAGGTCGTGCCACCAGAAGTCGCGATCGGGAACCATGTCGACTTCACCACCAGTCCGGCGGACGACGACAACTTTTTCGACGGAGGGCGATTTTTCGAGGCTCGCGTCAACCGCGACCTTCAGCGGGATTTCCTTTCCGCGTCGCCAGCCGCCATCTGCTGTGATGACGACTTTTGCTTCGGCGTCGTTGTTGCGATCAGCAACGGCGTCTGCACTGAAGCCGCCGAAAATGATCGAATGAATGGCGCCGATTCTCGCGCACGCCAGCATAGCGATCGTGAGTTCCGGAATCATCGGCATGTAGAGGGTGACTCGATCCCCCGTGTCGACGCCCAGTCCTCGCAGCACGTTAGCAAACTTGCAGACTTCACGGTGCAGATCCTGGTAACGAAGAACGCGCGTGTCGCCAGGTTCGCCTTCCCAGATGATGGCGGCCTTGTTGCGCCGTTCTGTTTCGAGGTGACGGTCGATGCAGTTGTGGCTGACGTTAATCTTTCCGCCAGTAAACCATCGCGTGTCCGGCATCGTGCCGTCCATTACGGTGTCCCATTTTTTGAACCAGCTCAGGTTCTCAGCCATATCACCCCAGAAGCCAGCCGGGTCGTCTTTGGCGCGGTTCCACAGTTCCTGGTACTGTTCTTCGCTGTTGATATTGGCGTCAGCGACAAATGTCGCCGGCGGCGGAAAACTACGGGTTTCGGTCAGGACGCTTTCGATATTGGTGTTTTCCGACATTTCCGTTTCACTCCTATAGATGCTCACGCAGTTGGTGGCCAAAGCAGCCGCCGACCGTCTTGTTCAATGATTTTCAGCCGCATTTATTAGCCGCAAACGGCATGAAAGTCCAATCAGTGCGAAACGGATCCGTGATTCTGCGCCCGCAACTGCGGTTGCCATCACGAATCGTGGCTACGGCGGCAAGATAGGCAGAACCGCCGGATCTGAGGCGCGAAGCGAACCCAGTTTTCGTGCGATTCCCGCTATGTCGCGGGACGGGAAGGCTCCGACACATTTTTTGCAGCAGCAGGATGGTGCAGCCGATCGCGTGGGGCTTTTACTTTGCGGGCGCCGGCTTCTGCTTCCTGTTCTTCTTCGTGCGTTTTTTGGTAGCCGGAGGTTCCAGTCCGTCGTCCGGTTGGTTCCATAACCGATACGGATCGTCCAGGCGTCGCATTTCAGCAAGCAGCAATGCTTCCATTTCGGCGAGTTTGTCGGCGTGTTGTTTATCTTCTGCGAGATCTGTCAGTCGAGCATCGCTCTTGTTGTGTTCGGCGATGAATTCGTGCGGATTCTGAGCCAGGTTGAATAGCTGAGTTTCTCGAACGGTACTGTTGATCACATCGTACTTGATGAGTTTCCAGTTTCCGCGTTTGACGCATCGCATGCCCGGCTTAGTGCCGCCGTTGTAAACGCCGAACAGTGTGTCGCGCACGGTGCTTTTCTGTCCCATCAACACCGGTTTGAAGCTGGTGCCTTCCTGATGTTCCGGAGGCGTGACGCCGGTGAGGTCGCAGATGGTGGCCAGCGAATCCAGGAGATACGTGTTGCCGATGGACCGCGTTCCCGGCTTGATGCCAGGACCCTTTACGATGCAGGGAACTCGCCACGTGTGCTGATACAGATTCTGTTTGCCCTGCAAGCCGTGGCGGCCAATCGCCATGCCGTGATCGGCCGTGTAGACGATGTAAGTGTTGTCGAGTTCGCCCATTTGTTCGAGCTTCTTCAACACCTTGCCAATCTGGATGTCGATGTTTTCGTTGCAGGCGAATTCTCGACCCAACTCATTGCGAATCGTCCGTTCGTCTCGATTCTCCCAAACGCCTTTCACAGAAACTTCATCGCGAAGTCCTGGATGGCCATGGTGAAAGGGATGCTCTTCCAAATGATTGATGGGCAACGGCGGTTGCTTCGGATTCGCGGCGGGAAGACTGTCCTTGTCTGTGTGATTGACGGCTCCGTATTTAGCCAGCAGTTCCGGAGTACCATCGCGAGTATCGTGCGGGTGTGAGAAACCGAAGTAGATCAGGAAGGGATCTTCGTCCTTCGCAGCTTCACGTTGGCCGAGGTATTCCAGCACCTGCTTGCCGTGCCACGCACTGCCCGTTTCTTCTGTACCGCCGCGCTTGGTTGCATCTTTGACAACGGTGAACTGTCCATTTGCTCCCGAGTAACTGTTTCCGCGTTTGCACGTTCGCATCGTGTCGTAGCCAGCGTCGTTAAAGACGGCCGCCATGGAGTACTTTTCGTAATTCGGCGGACACGTTTTCGCTCCAGGCCCAATCGGCAGATGCCAAACGGTGCGTCCCGTCATCACCATGTGACGTGATGGTGTACAAACGGCTCCACTGAACGAGCCCATATGATAAGCTCCATCCAGTGTCATACCGTCAGCAGCCAGCTGATCGATGTTGGGCGTGTCGCAGATCGAATCCGGGTTGTAAACCTTCAGATCAAACGGCGACTGGTCATCCACGATGATAAACAGCACGTTGGGACGCTTGGCGTTGTCCGCGGTTGCAGAGGCGGACGTTGCAAAGCTGATGACGAGAAAAGGCAGAGCGATCGTGAGTCGAAACATATATGTCAGGTCCTGTGGGTTTGGTGAAAGTCCGCCCAGTATGGCGAAGGTCATGCCGTGAGGGCAAGCGTGCCTGGCAATAGTCAGTTCGTGCCGCAGCAAGGCCTGCATTGATGAAGTCAGCTCAGTGAATTGCTGCAGGGAATACTCAGGCACTCAAAAGATGGTGTGGTTTTGCCAGCGTTGGGTCGATCGGGAAATTCGAGCGTTGCGGGTTAGAGTCGTGTCGCCTTATGGGCTACCATTTGAATTACCATCATTGCAGATGACTTGCCGGTATATGTTCAAGGTATAAGGTCGACGCTATGCGAACTTTGCTCGCCGTTCTCCTGGGGATGCATTCCCTGTTTCAGTCGGGTGCTCATGCTCAGAACACGATCAAAGCCACTGATGCCGTCAGCCACGTTGGGAAGGCAGTGACAGTTCGGATGTACGTTCAGGGCGCCGCATTGCTGAATGACGGCATGTTGTTGAAGTACCGCAAATCGGGGACGGACCCTCTGATACTCTGCACCAGGATTGGTCGCGATATCATTTCAGATTTAAAGGGACAAGGGGTCAAGAGTGTCGGTAAGTACTTTTTGAAGCATAACATTGAAGTGACCGGAGTCGTATCTATCGGGAACGTCGGTGAAGTTGAGGTTCCGATTGTAAGCGTCAAGACGCTGGACAAAATTCGACTTGCTGATGTTCCTTCCGGCGCTCCAGCTGCCGGTAAGAATGGACAGATCGTGATCACTCCAGATC
>CAYZYB010000052.1:0-12070 GCA_964481505.1 uncultured Planctomycetaceae bacterium
CGGTGATCGTGACGTTACCGGTTGGTACGTCGTTCACGTTGACTACCGGGCCAAGAGTGTTGCTGGTGATCGACTCCACAGTGCCGTGTCCGTCCGTGTAACTGGCCACTGCTGTGATATTCGTTCCGACATCGGCATCCGTAAGTGTGTATGTCGCGGCCGTCGCGCCAATGATGTCCGCTCCGTCGCGTTGCCACTGGTAAGTGATTGTTCCGAGGCCATCATCGTCTGCAAGGGTGTTCGTTGCTGTGAGCGTTTCGTCTTCGGTCGGCGTGCCGGTGATCGTGACGTTACCGGTTGGTGCGTCGTTTACGTTGACTACGGGGCCAAGGGCGTTGCTGGTGATCGATTCCAGAGTGCCTTGTCCGTCGGTGTAACTGGCGACAGCAGTGATGTTCGTCCCGACATCAGCATCCGTTAGTGTGTACGTTGCGGCGGTTGCGCCGATGATGTCTGCTCCGTCGCGTTGCCACTGATAAGTGATTGCTCCCAGGCCATCGTCGTCGGCAAGATTGTTCGTTGCTGTGAGCGTTTCGTCTTCTGTTGGTGTGCCGGTGATCGTAACATTGCCGGTTGGTATGTCGTTCACGTTGACTACCGGGCCCACCGCATTGCTTGTTATGCTTTCTGCAAAACCACGACCATCGATGTAGCTGGCGATGGCGGTGATATTCGTTCCGACATCGGCATCCGTAAGTGTGTACGCTGCGGCGGTTGCGCCGATGATGTCCACTCCGTCGCGTTGCCATTGGTAACCAATCGCACCAAGCCCATCGACGTCGGACAGGTTGTTTGTCGCGGTAAGCGTTTCGTCTTCCGTCGGCATTCCGGTAATCGTCACCGAACCAATGGCTGGATTATTCACCGCGACTGCAATCACGTTTAGAGAGAACTCAGACGTGTTGCCAAACTGGTCTGTTGCCGTGGCCGTGATGCGTTCGCCAGCGGCGACGCTGATGCCAGCCAGGGTTTTAGTGAAAATAGCGTTTCCACTGAGGTCCGTTGTCACGTTTGCTGCTGTCCCAAGATACCTTTCTGCCTCGCCATGCCCTGTCAAGTCGGCCGTGAGACTGGCAAAGAAATCGATGTCGAAAGTTCCGTTCGGGCTGGAATCCAACTGCCCGGTGATCGTAGTGTCCGTCCCGTTGAAACTAGCGGAGAAAAGTTCCGGATAGTTCTGCAGTCCATTTGCTCCGCCGTCGGCATCAAGGTTGTCATTTGCCTCGACGCCTATAATGCCCTCCAGGTCAATCCCCAGATTGAAGTTTGCGAAAATCTGATTGCCGCGAATTGAGGTGGCTGTTCCGTTCTGAATCTCGATACCATCGCGGAGATTGTTGGCGATAATGTTTGCTTCGCCCGCTGCCAATCCTCCGATTGTCGTGTTGGTTGCCGCAGCGTCGATGTGGATACCATCACCGCCGTTTCCGATCGTTGTCGTTCCGTCCGCACCAACACCAATCAGATTGCCCTGGATCGTCGTGTTTGTAACACTGAATGAATCCTGCAGACGAATTCCGTGCTCAGCGTTGCCGCTAATGATATTGTCAAGAACTTGAAGTCCGTCGTTGTTAAAAACCTGAACGCCGCCTTGCAGGAGATTTCCCAACCCAACTGTTCCAGTCGCATCCACGCCAATGTAGTTGTTCTGAATGATGTTTCCTGATTCGACCACTCCCGTCGTGAATGTCGCGATCCCGTGTTGTGCATTCCCGGAGATTACGTTGCGATCTTCAATTGCCGGGCCGCCGACCAGGCTATCAGAGGATCGAAGCTGGACCCCGGACGCCCCGTTGCTTACTCCAACCGTGCCCGTGATGTCTGTGCCGATGAAGTTCCCCTGGATTTTCACATTATCTGCGCCACTGGCAACAGATATTCCGAGGCCTTCGAAGCCGTTGATCGCCAGCCCGCTGATTTCGCTACCTGCCCCGCCTGCACGGACTACCAATCCGCGATTCCCGTCTGCTCCGCTGCTGGTGAGTTCGATTCTCAGGCTGGCATTTTGGCCTACGGCAAGCGTGTTTTTTGCAGAACCGGCCTGTGTGTAACCATCGATAACAACACCATCATTGATTCGAAGTTCCGGCAGTGCGTTGTTCAGGTCGATGCGAAACCAACTGTGTGGAGCGTACGCATAGTCGGCGTCGAAGTCGCTGATGGCAGCGTCAGGAAGTGTTGTTGCTGTAACTGTCGTCGGGAGCCCGAGTGCAGCGTTCTCCTGGTAATAGACATGTCCCGAATCATTGTCTGCGATATCGAAATGTATCCGGTCGGGCGTTGTTCCCAGCAGTGTGTTGTTGGTGGCTTCAATGGCTTCGCGGAGTGAAATTCCCGCTCCGCCGGAGTTGTTGATTAGCGTCAGGATGTCAGTCGTATCACCGTCCAGTTCGTCGTTGGTAGTGGTAACGGTAACGATTCTCGGCACGACGGTGAGTTCGAACGTTTCCTGCGTCGACGCCGTGCCATCGAAGACGTCCAGCGTAATGGTTGTTGTTCCGGATTGATTTGCCAACGGCACAACAGTGACCGTACGGTTCGCCCCACTGCCGCTGAACGTGATGTTCGCGTCGGGGACAACGGCCTGATTGTCGGACGTCGCAGTCACCACCAATGCTCCGGCAGACGTTTCGATGTCGCCTATCGTGAAGCTGATTGCCCCCGTTGTTCCGTCTGCCAGAATCGCCGTGTTGGCGATCGATGTGATCGTCGGCAGGTCGTTAATATTGGTGATTGGCCCCACGGCTGAACTTGACACGCTCTCCATAGTGCCCAGCAAATCTGTATAGAGAGCCACCACATCAATGTCTTCACCAACGTCCGCATCCGTCAGCGTATAAGTCGCAGAAGTCGCTCCCGGAATGTCGGCGCCATTTCGACGCCACTGGTAGGTGACCGTGCCGATTCCATCGGCGTCACTTAGGTTATTGGTTGCCGTCAGCGTTTGATCCTCAATCGGCGCGCCAGAGATGGTGACGTTGCCGATGGGCGCGGAATTCACGAAGGACGTCAGCGTGCCAACGCCGTGCAGGAAGGGATGTCTATTAGAGTCGTCTGTCACATCCTGCCAGGCGAGCTTCGCATCTCTGTCGCCTCCGGTATCATCGTCGTTGATATGAACTTCGATTCCAATGTCGGTTGCAGGCACGGTGCTGGTGCCCAGGTCCGTCCAGGGAATCGCAACCTCAATTCGGTATCCGGCAGCTGTTGTCGTCGATGTTTGAATGAGTCCCAACGGCAGCGGAGCCGAATTATTTCCAACAGTCGCCGGTGAATTTTCGGCACGGATCTGTATCTGGAAATCATCGACTCCGTCATACGTTGCTCCACGCGAAAAATCTCCGTCAAGAAAAATCTCTACCGCGTCGTCATTCCATGGCTGGACCGAGTCATTGACGGCTATATCGTCGGCAACGTCAATCAGCAGATAGAGATTGTTCGAGTCCCAGAGGGTTCTCCACGTACCGGAAAAATCTACCGCGTTGTCTACAGCCCCTCTCGACAGGATGTCGAAGTTGTTGATCACTGCGCGATTCCAGACTGCATCTACTGCGTTGTCGATGACTGGCGCAGTTTCTGTTTCCACAATTTGAGTGTGCCGGAGAACCCTGACGTCGCGTGACGCGACGTTGCTGCTGTCCAGACCATCATCAACCACCAACGTGATGGAACGCGCACCCGGAATAGGGGCTGAGGCTGTGTTTTCGAATTCGACCGAGCGGAGAGCAGTATTCCACGCAGCGATCGTATCAGAGCCTGACAGCGTGAGAGTTCCGGTCGCACCGTCAAAAACTCCTGTGATGCTGGCAGTGTCCACAAATCGAAGGAAATCTTCTCCGTCAATATAGCCTGATGAAATCTGAACGGTGGCGGAAGAGATCGTTAGATCATTTCCGTCGCTAATGGAAAGGGTGTTGGAAACTGGCTGAGCAGCACGGCCCTCAATGAAGACGAATTCAGCTGTTTCCAAACCTGAAATGACGGGAGGCTGGTTGATTTCCAGGTCAGCGCTGGCCATAAATTCGGCAGTTCCCTGCTGATCTACATAGCGAGCCACTGCGCGAACGTTCTGTCCGACATCTGCTGCAACAACGGTATAAGTTGTTCCGGTGATTCCCGTGTCGACGCCGTTGCGCTGCCAATGCAGTGTGATGACTCCCAATCCGTCTTCATCAGTCAGCGATTCGCTTGCGGTAAGCGTCTGCCCAAGCGATGGCATACCGGAAATCGTCACCGTTCCCGCAGGCAGGTCGTTTATGTTGGCGATCGGACCAACCGCCGTTGCGCTCGTTACAGTCTCCGCCGTGCCGTGTACGTCGGTGTAGCTGCCAACGACGCTGATCAAAGCGCCAACGTCGGCATCGGTCAGCACATAGGTTGTGGCAGTCGCGCCGGAGATATTGATGCCATCGCGTCTCCATTGATAACTGACAGCCGTCACGCCGTCTGCGTCTGTGAATGCATCGGCAGCCGTTAATGTTTGATCCTCGATCGCACTCCCGGTAATCGTGATGGTGCCAATCGGCAGGTCATTGATGTTCGCAATCGGGCCAACGGCTGTGCTGCTTTCGCTTTCCAGCGTTCCGTGGCCGTCTGTGTAGCTGGCGACAACGTTGATCAACGTGCCGACATCTGCATCACCCAGTGTGTAGCTATTTCCTGTGGCGCCGACGATGTTTGCTCCATCACGCTGCCATTGGTAGCTGATAGAGCCAATGCCATCGTCGTCTGTCAGGTTGTTGCCTGCAAACAGAGTCTGATCTTCGGTTGGAACACCGCTGATCGTTACGGAACCCATCGGTTCGTCGTTGACGTTGCTGATCGGCCCCACTAATGAACTGCTTGTTGCAAATTCAGGTTTGCCCAGCAAATCGGTATAGCTGACATCGACGGTTATGTTTGTTCCAACATCGGCATCGTCGAGCGTATACGTTGCCCCTGTCGCGCCAACAATGCTGGTACCGTTACGTTTCCATTGATAGCTAAACGGGCCGAAGCCATCCGGATCAACAAGAGCACTGGTGTCTGCGGTCAGTGTGGCGTCTTCGTTCGTCAGGCCAGTGATTGTGACGTCGCCTGACACCGGAGTATTGACTGAGGGAGCCAGCGTTCCCACACCAAACGCAAACGGCGCATCGTGGGCAATGGCGAGGTGGTCCTGCCAGCCAATCTTGGCGTCTCGACCAGCAGCTCCATCGTCATCGTTGACGTTAACTTCGATGCCGAAATCAACGCCGACGGTACCGGAGATTCCGAGTGATGTCAGCGGAACAGACACTTCCACGCGATAGCCTCCTGCTGTGTGCGTGACGGTGTGGATAACACCCACCGGAAGCAGCATCGAACCAACGGGTGCAATGCGACCGTCTTCGGCGATGTTGATGTTGAAGTCATTGATTCCGTCCGGAGTCTGGTCGCGTTCGAAGCCACCGTCGATCAGGATCTCAACAGAATCGTCCTGCCAGAGATTGACCGAATCCGATTTCACCTCAGAGTCAGTCACATCAACCAGCACATAGAGATTCGTAGAATCCCAGAGGGCTCGCCATGTCGCGCTGAAATCACTCGCGTCACTGATCGTAGCGGCTCCGATAAGCACCTGGTCGAGCGTGTTGACGACGGCGTCACCCCACAACGTTTCCTGTACGTTGTCGATCACAGGTGCAGCTGACGCCTCGACAATGCCTGAATTCCGCAGTACGCGTATGCTTTCGAGGAAAGTACTGCTGTCTTCGAGACCGTCGTTGACTCTTACTGAGATCGTTCGCGGACCAGGACTCGGATTGCCATTCGTATTTTCGAAAGTCACGGCTCGCAGTGCCGATTGGAAGTCCGCGACGGTCGCGACAGAGGTGGCAGACAGCGTCAGCGTGCCGCTCGTGGTGTCGAAGGTTCCGGCAATGTTTGGCGTGTCCGTAAACTGCAGGAAGTCTTCACCGTCAGCATAGCCGCCGGAAATTTCAATTGTGGCCGACACTAATTCTGCGTTGTTGGAATCGGAAACCGTGATAAACGGCAAGACGATTTGTGGAAGCCGCCCTTCGATGAACCTTGGGTCAGCCGGATGAGGCCCCGCAAGTGTGGGCGGTGAGTTGATCAGGAGATTGCTGCTGGCAACAGACTCAGCTGTTCCACCGCCGTCCGTGTATCGAGCTACAGCCCGGACATTCTGCCCGACGTCGGCAGCGGCAACAACATAACTCGTTCCTGTGGCGCCGCTGATATCTGCGCCGTTACGTTGCCATTGAACAGTGATCGTTCCCAATCCATCGTTGTCAGTCAACGAGACTGAGGCGGTCAGTGTGGAGCCCAGTGTAGGAGTGCCTGTCACCGTGACCGAGCCAACAGCGGGATCATTGACCGCCATTACTGAAACCGGCGTTGCCACGACAGAGCTGACTCCGCCAGCTCCATCATTGACGGTCACCTGGAGTGATCGCGCCAATTCCGAAGGATTCTCCGAGAGCGAACGAAAGGTCACATTCCGTAGTAGCGCCTGAGTGGCCGCTGGCGTCGCGGCGGCATTCAACGTCACAACCAGCGGGCTTGTACCAGCGCCGCCGGAGAACGTGCCGATCGTCACGCCTTCGAAAGTGACGTTTGAACCTGAAACACCGATCTGCCCAACGCCGGTTCCGTCGTTGCGTATTTCCAATCGATCGTCGGCTTCTGCGTTGGCCGTGTTGCCAATGCTGAGTTCTCCGCCAGCGAAGTTCGCGGAATCGGCGTCGATGACAGTGGCGGACGGAGCAACGAGCACCGCCGACGAGTTCTCAGTGTAGGTTGCTCCACCACCGGGAATCGTGACAACCGGTGCGCCTGAAAGTGTCACGGCCGTGACATTCAGAGCAAACTCAGACGTGTTGCCGTTTGAATCAGTGGCGACTGCCGAAATTCTCTCTCCGTCTACTACGTTGACTCCCGACAGAGTCACTGTGCGGCTCACGACTCCGGATACATTCGTCGTTACGATGTCTGGATTGTCCAGTCGTCGTTCGCCGCCGCCGTGATTGGTGCTGTTATCCGATACGGAAGAATAGAAGTCGATCTGGAACGTCGTCGACGCGGTCGAATCGAGCGTGTATTCGACGACAAGATCTGCGCCTTCGATCGCCGCCGAAGTAATCACCGGCGTGTTTTGAAGATTGTTCGCTCCGACATCAATATCCTCAACGCCATCATCGTTGGCTGTGACACCGTCGCCACCCAGGTCGATGGCCATGCCCTGGTTCGCATCGATGATGTTGCCGCGCAGGTTGTTGTTGACGCCCGACAGGACGTTGATCCCGCTGCCAACCGAATTCAGAATAACGTTGCCTTCGTTGGTGCCGAAGCCACCGATGACGTTGTTGTTGCTGTTTTCAATGTTGATACCGTGCCCACCATTTGCCCACGCGCTACTGTCGGCTGCAACACCGATGTAGTTACCGTGAAGCGTGTTTCCATCATTCGTCGTAAGGTGAATTGCCTGAGCATCAGAGTTACCAATCGCCAGGCCTCGCAGCGTCGAACCTCCACCGCTGACAACCACTGCGGGAACGCCCGCTCCAAGGTTCGCGTCAATTTCGATCACCGGAACGCCGGTTGCGGCATCGAAGTCAGGCTCTGACCAGCCATCAACGATGACCGGATCGGTGATGAGCAGGCTGCCCAGAACAGCACTGAGGTCTATGCGGTGTGGGCCGCTTCCCGCGATATCGAACACGATTCGATCGGGAGTCGCCGTGTTGGCTGAAGCATTTGCCGCAAGGATCGCTTCGCGAAGTGAGAACTCACCATCCGGGTTCGTCCCAATCAAAGCAGCGATGCTTGAAGTGTCGGTGGCGTCGACAATGTCGGCAACAGTTGTCACGACAACAGTGTTGCTCGCGAATATTTCGCTGAATTCTGAGGTGCTGCCGAAGTTGTTACCTCCCAAATCTTCTGTCAGAGTCGCCGTCATCCCGATGATGGCCGATGGCGTGACGCCTGTCAGTGTCAGCGTGTGGTATTCGACTCCTGCCGCTCCAGTGGAAGTAATGGTGTCCCCACCAAGAAACTTTTCGCCTTCACCGAAACCACTTGGGTCGCCGCCCGTGGGATTTTCGAAGAATTCAATACGGAAATCACCAGCCGGAACGTCGGTGCGAATCGTGATATCGAGGTCGCTGCCGTTCTGTACGACGGATAAAATCTTCGGACGATTCAGTTGATCGTTGGAACCGAGGTCAAGGTCTTCGGCGTCGTCCGGCACCACGCCGTTGTCATCGAAGTCGATCCCCAGATCGCCGTTGTTGAAAATGGCATTGCCCAGAAACGCATTATCGAGTGATCCTGTAGCGATACTGATGCCGTCCAGGGCGCTGTTTGTGATGACGTTTGCCTCATCAGCGGCAGTGCCTCCGATTCGATTCGACGTGGGACCATTTTGAAGTAGAATCCCGAAACTGCCGTTGCCGAGCCCCGTTGCTCCAGCGTCATTCGTACCGATGAAGTTGCCGATGACAATGTTGCCGGATGATCCGGCGCCGATGACTTCGACACCTGCCGCACCGCTTGCTGCAATGATGTTCTCTTCACCGATTGCTGTTCCACCAATCGTGTTCCCGGACGCTCCGTTACCAATTTGAACACCTTGCAACAGGTTTCCTATCGGCGTGATGGTATCAGCAGCAACGCCAATCAGATTCCCCACGACAGTGTTCGACGAGGTTCCATTGTCGAACATCTGAACGCCGTTAATGTTTCCTGAAATAATATTGCCAGCACCTGCTTTGCCGATTTCGTTATTCGAAGATTGATTGGAAATAAGTACACCAGCAAGGTTATTTCCGACCGCAGAGTCTCCAGCAAGATTCACACCGATCATGTTGTTGACAACGGTATTGTTGATCGCCGACGCGCCGGTGAGGTGAATTCCGTTGAGCTGATTGCCACTGAAAACGTTGCGCTGATTACCCGCGCCACCAATGGTGTTGCCGGCGCTGTTCACCTGAATTCCGTCGCCTGCGTTAGCTTCTGCGGTGCCGACATCGTTACCATTTTCATCCAGTGAACCAATAAAGTTACCGACGATGGTGTTGTTGTCAGCTCCGGCGTCGATTCTGATACCGTTCCCTCCAAAGTCTCGAATCCCGATTCCTCTGATTGTTGTGCCGCCCGCACCGCCAAGCAGGTGAATGCCATCAGCCGTCGGCGTAATCAGCCCACCGTCCAGAATGACGACGGGGCGACCCGCGAAATCAGGTTCCGACCAGCCGTTGATGAAGACCGCTTCCGTAAGGTTGGGCAATGCGGATTGGAGTTCAATCACATGTGGTCCGGTACCATTTATTAAGAAGCGGATCTCTTCCAAACCAACCGTTCCGTTTGCCGCATTGAGCGCTTCTCGCAACGATACTTTGCCATCCGCCCCGACGTTGCTAAGCAATGCGGAAACCGAATTCGAATCCGGAGCGTCAGCGATGTCTGTGTCTGTGTCGACGACGATGACGATCGATGCTGATTCGAAGGCACCAATATCCGGCCCATTCACACGGGCTTTACCACGCTGATCTGTTGTTGGAGAGTCGATGGAGTCGCCAGCGTCGATGGCGCCACTTCCCACCTGGATAGCGTGTGTCTGAATGAACCCGCCGTTGTCTGCCAAACCGCCCAGCAACGGATCACCCAGACTATCCCCCGATTGGAGTGTTCCAACGACGTCGAGCGTAACAATGTTATGCCCCAGTGAAGTCACCTGACCATCAGCGTTGGCTCCCGTGGCCGCGTTATTCCCGTAGACGATGCTGTTACGAATCGACACGTCGCCGCTTCCGCCAACCGATTTGATGCCGCCGCCGTCGGCCGTAGCCGTGTTGTTCGTAATCGTTGTGTTTGTCGCAAGAATCTCCCGATCCGTCCAAATCCCGCCGCCGTCGGTTGCGGTATTGGTACTGATTGTGACATTCGTTAGATCAATATCTGATCCCGATCCGGTACCGTGGATCGCTCCACCAAGGACTGCGAAGTTCCCGCTGAAGGTTGCTCCCCTTGCAAAGACGCTGCCGTCGTTGTTTCGTAAACCGCCACCATGATTTCCTGCCATGTTGTTAACAACTGCGACGTCGTTAATCGTCAAGTCGCCTGTGTTGTGAATTCCGGCACCGTTAATGCCGGAATTGTTGTCGATCGTCACTGTATCGAGAGACAATGTCCCGAAGTTACGAATAGCCCCGCCATCGTTTGTTGCGCTGTTGGCAATCAATATTGAATTGGTCACTGACAACGAGGCAGCTGTATTGACAAGGATTGCTCCACCATTTGCGTCTTGTCCGCCCGTCAACGTAACACCATTGATGTCTACATTAGTGTCGCCGACGATGTGAAAGATCCGCTCGCGGTTGGGCGCGAGCCCATTGGCGTCAATCGTAACCACACCGGATCCGGTGATCACAAGATCATCGGTGATGTCGAGATCGCCGAACGTTGCATCGTTGTCTACAACCGCACTGTTACGATTCAATGAGTAGGTGCCAGCCGAAAGAATAATTTCGTCGGCACCATCAGTATTATTTGCAGCAATGATGGCTTCACGCAGCGAAATCTGCCCATCAGCCCCCTTATTCGCCAGCAGGGCGCTGATTGATGAAGTGGCTCCATCAACCTGGTCGGCCATAGTGTCAACAACAAGCACGGGGTTATCCCCGAACGCCCGCATCACGACGTCCTGGCCGCTGTTGTTCTCGTAGACAGCGACGAAGTGGTCCGGTGTGAGCACCGCAATCGAGCCCTGGTCCTGATTACCGACGGTGGAAACGTTGACCCGCTGTTCGCTGTCTGTGATCGGGATTCCGTCCGCATTGTACTGACGAACAGTAAGGCCGAAATTGTCTCCCGTTGTTCGGCCAGCCCAGGTAATGGCATAATTTCCGGCAACGTCGACTGCGACAGACGGGACGAAGTGTCCGTTGTTCGTCGTGTCCGTGTTGACCTGCGTTTGAGCGAAGATCGTTCCATTTGGGTCGATTCGGCGTTCGAAGATATCCCAGCTGCCGGTTCCATCGCCGTCTTCATGCCACGCGAACACGCCTTCGCCTGCGTCGTTCACAGCAACGACGGCACCTCCCGATGCGTTTGTATTGCTAAGTTGCAGGAGCCCGAAAAAGCTGGACGTCTCCGGGTTCCATACTCGCGCCTGAATGCCACCTGTCGAATCATGTCCCCAAATCAAGAAAATGCGGCCAAGGGCGTCGATAGCAACCGAAGGATCTCGCGTTGCCGTGTTAGCGACAACAAGGATTGGCCCGCCCACGGTGCCCGCCGAAGAGTCGAACCGCTGCATCACGATTCCCTGCACGGAATCTTCCCACACCACCACGAATTCACCGAGGTGATTCATAGCAATCGCAGCATTGTTCTGAATGTCACCAGAAGGAGCGTGAGCTGGTATCTCGGCCGTCAGCGGAACACCACTGGAATCAAATCGCCTCACGACAACATTCTCAGAACCGCTATCGTCAGTCGTATAGACAACAACGAATGTCCCGTCATCATTGACCGCAACCGATGCACCGCGCTGATTACCTTGCTCTGTGACAATGGTCGACGTTTCGTTGACAACAAATGGCGCCACACTTTCCGTGCCGTCAGCATTCATGATGCGAGCAAACACATCGAAGTCACCAGCTGCCTCTGGCGCCCCGTTGGCCGACCAGACGACGACGTAGCGACCGTCTGGAAACAGCCCCACTGCATTCTGTGAGCCACGGTTAATGTTGTAGAAAGTCTCTGTGTTCGAAGTGTCTGTGGGAACGTCGACTTCCGTTGTCGCAGTGACCTGTCCATGAACCTGAATGAACAGTCGATCAACCGTTCTTTCGGGGCTCGAAGGCGCCGTACCCGGCAGTCCGGAAGCAATTGACAATTCGACGATGCCGCTAAAATTGAGCGGCGGTGAATAGATCATTCCTTCGAGCACCGCAGTGATCTCAGCTGCCGTTCCTCGAATCGAAAAAGCAGTGTCATTGACACCGTCATTCTCAACGAAGGTCACCGATCCTGTCGACGGCACGAAGAGCGTGCCTGTTGAAACCGAGACTCGAGTTTCAAT
>CAYZYB010000053.1:0-12050 GCA_964481505.1 uncultured Planctomycetaceae bacterium
CCAGTGATGAATCGATATGTTTCGGAATCACCTGATTCGTGATCGCATAATGCACCAGCTTTCGAGCCGCATCGAATTCCGCCACCGCCGTGCGACACCAGTTGATCACCTGAGTCGTCAGGACACTTTGAATGCCCAACTCTTCACACATCGCCGCCAGCAGCATGTTGACGCCTGCCGAATCCACTTCCGTCAGTTCCGTGACGTTCCCAACGCCCATCATCATGGCGACCTCCGGATACTTTCGCCGCGCATCCATATAGCGCTGCAGCGATGCCGTGAAGCCCATACCAATTGGTTCGATAATCGGATCGATACGAAACGGGACTCCCGCAGCTGAAACGGTTTCGATCAGTCGGTCCAGCGAATCCGTATCCGCCGGCGTGTCCGGAATGACGACGACTTCCGTGCCCAGTTTCGTCACCCAATCGATGTTGGAATGATTGCAGCTCAGGATCAGTTCCGCCCCGCTGGCCACAGCCAACTCGACTTCCACCGGATCGAAACTATCGATGGAAACTCGCAGCTTCTCCGCCCGCAAGGCGGCAACGATTTCTCCAACCTGAGCACACGTTTCTCCTGGCACGCAGCCTACATCGATCAGGTCGGCGCCAGCAGCAGACATCGCTTGGGCTTCTGCGACAACAGCATCCAGCGGCATTCGAGTGGCATGGTTGATCTCACCGATGATATCGATCGAATAGCGGTCCAGCACAACAGCCGTCCTTTTGCCCTGCCCAAAATACTCAGGAAGGTCCTGCAGATCTTTCGGCCCTCGTTCGAAAGGCTTACCGAATTTCTCTTCCAGTTCACGAAGATCACCCTGAACCCAGCCCGGCAAAATCACTCGATCGATATGATCTGCGACTTCCAATCGTCGCAACAGCAGATTCACGTGCAGCAGTGCGGCGACTTGAATTCCGGGGACCGCCACTTCGTAGCGAAAGCTCAATTTCCCTGAAAG
The DNA here is from genome assembly GCA_964481505.1 of uncultured Planctomycetaceae bacterium. GTDB lineage: Bacteria > Planctomycetota > Planctomycetia > Planctomycetales > Planctomycetaceae > Fuerstiella. The sequence continues at coordinate 965 of CAYZYB010000053.1, forward strand.
CTGGCCCACAATCTCGCGAAGGCTGGCTTCCGAAAGCCGTCCGGTGACGAACAGGATCGTTTGCGGTGAAGTCAAACCGGCTAGTCTTCCGCGAACAAATCGGTGATATCCAACTTGGCGTCAAGGCAAATTTGGGGGGAGAGTAATTCTCCCGGCTTGGCGATGGAACGGTCTGTGTATTCACCCGCGACAGGTTTTTGGAAGACGTGCAGACAACTGGCGTTGGCATCTACAATCCAATATTCGACGATCCCTGCTTCGGCGTACAAAGCGGCCTTTTCCAGCAGATCGGTATTCAAGCTGCTATAGGAGACTTCGATCGCCAGTTGAACGTCTGATCCTGTCGGATGTCGTTTCAAATATCGGCCAGCCTTCAGCCACATCAGGCCCGGTTCTGGTTTGCTGTGCTGTTCAGGCAAGCTAAGGCCGGTTTGAGACGTCACACACGTCACGCCTGCTGGATAATTCTCGGCCGACCAAGTTGTAAGATAAACGATCAACCCATCATGAAGCGGTCCTGCGGGATTCATTTCACGAATCTCCCCTCGTATCAGTTCGATCTTTCGGTGCAAGTGGTCGAACGCACCACATTCGACCATGCGATCGAATTCTTCCGTCGTCAAATGCAGCCCGGTACTCATGAATTACCTCATTCGAATTGAAGATGCTAAAGATGGAAGGCAATCTCGCAATGACAGTCCTTCTGGACATCATAGTATCGTCCAGAATCTGCGACTCAAGCTATTCCTGCGGCGTCACGCTCAGGAATCGGTTCGACGTTGTCCGGAAGAGTGGCCCTCGGACAACAAGTTTCCGACAATAAGCACAGCCGACCGATCGAACGTTGCCTGAATTCAAATCTGCGTTACGATCCGCTCGCTATTCTATTTCCACAACAACCCTATTCCCCGGCTTGGATCTCATGCGCTGGACTCAGACATTTATTCCGACCATCAAAGAAGTTCCTTCGGACGCCGAAGTGCCCAGCCACCAGCTCATGCTGCGATCGGGCATGATCCGACAGCTCATGGCGGGCGCCTACACGTTTATGCCGCTGGGCTATCGCGTGGTCCGCAAAGTGTCAGAAATTGTCCGCGAAGAAATGGACCGCGCAGGCGGCGTCGAATTGTTCATGCCCGCTCTTCAGCCGATCGAACTGTTCGAACGCACAGGTCGCAAAGACGCGTTCGGCAATGTTCTGTTTAACTTCGAAACCAGACGCGGCAGCCAGTCGCTGCATCTGGCTCTGGGGCCGACTCACGAAGAAGTCATCACCGACCTGGTTTCGCGTGAAATCAAAACTTACAAACAGTTGCCGATCACGCTGTATCAAATTCAGACAAAATTTCGCAACGAAGAACGACCTCGCTTCGGTGTTCTTCGCACCAGCGAATTCCTGATGAAAGACGCGTACAGCTTTGCGACGTCGCTGGAACAGCTCGACACTCAATACCAGGCGATGTACAACGCCTATTGTCGAATCTTCGAACGCTGTGGACTGGAATACATTCCTGTCGAAGCAGAAAGTGGACCGATCGGCGGCGATGCGTCGCACGAATTCATGGCCCCAGCGGACAACGGAGAAGACTTCGTGGTGCGTTGTAAAGGTTGCGGATATGCGGCCAATCAGGAACGTGCCGACACCGGCCGAGCATCAGCTGCTACTGCTAAGGTAGATGGTGCTGCGGAACCTCAACAGGTCGACACCCCCAATGCAGGCAGCATTGAAGACGTCAGCAAAATGCTGAACGCCGATGCTTCGACGTTCATCAAGACGCTAATCTACATTGCCGATGAAAAACCGATCGCGGTACTCGTACGAGGTGACCATGAAGCAAACGAAGGCAAAGTGCGACGTGCCTTGAAGGCAACCAACGTAGAACTGGCAGACGAAGCAACGATCGTGAAAGTCACGGGAGCTCCTGTTGGTTTTGCCGGTCCTGTTGGGATTCAATGCGAGTTCATTGCCGATCACGACATCGCCGGAATCGCGTCGGCCATCACTGGAGCCAATGCGAAGGACGCTCACCTGACCGGCGTCCTTCCCGGCACACACTTTGAACTCACGGAAACCCACGATCTGCGCAACGCGGCGGCCGGCGACCCATGTCCAAAATGCGATGCGAATCTGGAAATCGTACACGGCATCGAAATCGGCCACGTGTTCAAGCTAGGCACAAAGTACAGCGAGTCTCTGCAGGCAAACTACCTTGACCGCGACGAAAAAAAGCACCCTATCATCATGGGATGCTACGGAATCGGCGTCAGTCGAGTGGTCGCATCGATCGTGGAAACATGCCACGACGACGGTGGCATCATCTGGCCAATGAGCGTTGCTCCATACACCGTGGCACTCATTCCGCTGAACGTCAAAGACGAAGACACGATGACAGCCGCCACAAAAATCTACGACGAATTGACAGCTTTGGGCGTCGACGTCCTGATGGACGATCGAGACCAGCGACCCGGCTTTAAGTTCAAAGACGCCGATCTTATCGGCCTGCCTGTCCGAGTCATCATTGGCGGCAAGGGGCTCAAGGAAGGCAAAGCGGAAATCAAACTTCGTACCGATTCCGAAGCAACCAAAGTGGCCATCGGCGATGCGGTCGCTCATGTGCAGGAGTTGATCGCAAAGACCTAAAGCCGGCTCGGCAAGTACCAGAATACCGTTTTCGGAAGCGGCGTCAGCCAGCCGACTCGAACGCCGGTCTTTTGTAGTGCTCGGCCGACCCACGAATTGCATGTGTTCAAAAAGTGATACGTTCCATGAGCTTCAAAGAACGCATCATTCCATGAATAGTGTTCCCCGGTGACCTGCAGAACTTTGCCCGTTTCGTCGCGGCGAAACGCGGCTTTCATATATTCTACAAGCAGCTCGTATTGCTGCTCAGAAATTCGGACGGCTCGAGTATTCTCGCTGGGAGTCACGGAGGATTTCATTGTCACGTGCAGGCAGGTGTCTGACGGAAGAAACAACGCATTCGCGGCGACACTGACTTTTAGTTCCGCCCACGTTGGCGTCTTCAAAAAGAAACCACGGTCGCCCCAACCGATGGCCACGTGAGTCGCATGATTCGTATCGTCGGGAAAACAATCCGGCGAGAATTGATCCCGCCAATTGATGATATCGGATTCGATCGGCATGACGATTTCCGCATGCACAGGGTTCGATGTCACAAAGATCTCGATCCCATCCGGCGACTCCTGAAAGGCGTTATTCATGGGAATTAAGCCGATCAGGATGATGATCGCAAATGCCAGCAGCACGCCCGAACCAACGCGGACTATGCGCCGAAAGAGTTTCTTCAGTCTTCCGGGCTGCGTTGATTCAGGATCGGCCGAAACAGATTCAGCCTCAGGTTCGCTCATATCGCCTATCCTTTCTGTGGACACAGCATTAAGTGAGCAAACCGTGGAATTGGTTCTAACGCTTTCCCAAATCAGCCGCCGTCAGCCAACACAGAAGCAGGCTGAGACGTTTTTTCTTCGGGCAGCAGCGGCTTGTAGCGGTAGTAAACTTCCAGCGTCAATGTTGCCAGTGCAGTCGTTAGCAGTCGGCCGCCCTGCTTTGCGTGTATCGCACCGCTGCGAGGTTTCCAGCTGCCTTTGGCCGGACCTTCGGTTTCCTGATCGGCAACGAGGTCGTCTCGCAACAAACCATTCCAGCGTTCCCATTCTTTACCGCCCCAGTTCTTCATGACCTGAGTCGCAAAGTACATCGTGTACAGATTGTCTTTGGGGTAAGTCTTATTCAGCAACGCAATGCCTCCACGCATGTCGCCGTCGTCACGTTTCCAGCCGCAGTACATGCGACACAGTAGCGCCATCGCAGTAACGGAACTCTTATACGTTTTCTTTTTGGCTTCGTAACCGTAGCGCCCTTCTTCGTCAACTTGAACGGTATCCAGGTAGTGCATGACACCGTCAAACACTCGATCATTGATCTTAATGCCAGCCTTCTTCGCCGCCACCAGCGCCATTACCTGAATAGCCGTGACAGAAGTTGAGCCTGGTTCCTGTGGATTGTACCGCCAGCCTCCTCCATTCGGGTCCTGTGAATTCACAATGAACTTAATCGCGCCTTCTGCTGCTGCTTTTAACTTGCGATCTTTTGTGATGCCGTATGCCTCACAGATCACCAGCGTTGCAGCTCCATGAACGTAGTAGGCTTCGTTCGGAGCTTTGTCATCACTTTGCTTGTTGATCATTCCTCGCAGGTCGTAGCCTGCCGGAGTCTTGACGCCGATTTGTGTGAGATAGCCCAAGCCAGCCCCGACCTGCTTCTGATACTTGCCTTCTTTGTGAGTCTGCCCGGCAGCAAGAAATGGCAGCAACGCATACGCAGTTCCACCAATCGGATTGTTGATTGTCCCCGCATTCTTACACTCGCCGATGTTGATAAAGTCCCAATAGCCTTGTGGATTTTGCACAGAAACCAGCCACTCCAGCCCATACTGCACAGCAGATTCGCTGGCCTGCGATCCGCCGAACTTTGCCAGCAACGCTTTGCGACCGGCTTCGCTGTGATTATCAACGGTCGCGGCGTTCACAGCACTGGCTTCCGCTGCGGCAGGCTCCATTCCTTCCGGCGTCTCTGGTAATGGCACTTCGGCCATTTCCGTTTCGGGCATTTCCTGCGGCTCAACGGGTTCCGGTGGTGGTTCCTCTTCCGGCGCCTCCTCGGGTTCTGGTTCGGGCTCCGGTTCAGGTTCGGGCTCTTCGACCGGTTCTTCAGTCTCCATTTCTATCTGATCGCCCTGCTCTTCTTCCGGCGGTTCGATGGGCTGAGGCTCCTCGACATCAGTCACTTCGTCGGCAAAGGCAGCCATCATCGGAGGCAACCGAACTTCTGGTTCCAACTGCCACGTAATCAAGCTCATGATGAACACAACCAGACAAAAAATGCCGACGCTGGTTGCGATAGAACTCTTGCCCTTCTGTAATTCTTCCACCGCCGTTCTTTGCTTTGGTGCAAGGTCTGCTTTCTTCGCTTTCACCTTCACCCGTTTTGCGGCCAGTTTGGCTTTACGATTGCGTTCCACAATTTTTCGCGTACTGCCAAATCGTTGCTTGACGGCGGGAGCATCGCTCTGTTTTTCGGCGTTCGTGTCGGCATCAGAAGCAATAGCGTCGGACGGTGTTGCCGCCACTCCGCCAAAACCAGACAAAGATGGATCAGGAACATCCGGCGGCGAAACATCTCCAACTGCCGGCGCCGTAGGAGACGACGCTATGGAAGACGACGCTGGCGGCGGCAACGGCGTATCAGACTTCGCAGCTGAAGGCACCATTCCTTCAAGCTGCTGTAGATTCTGTTGCAGCTCGGCGATTCCCGACGGTCCGGACGCCGCGGCTTGTTCGGCCAGCTGCGAAAATTTCTGCGACACTTCCATGTACTGCTGCGAGAGCGAAGCATGATGCACGGACGCCTGGACAGCTTCCTCCGCCTTAGCGCGAAGGTGGCGCGCAAAGTCATCACGACTCTGAGCGTTATTTTCAGATTGGCGGTTTACCGGGTCGGACATCACAACGACTCACAGGGCCCGCTGGAAAATTCGCACATCCAGCATCAAGGCACGCCTCCTGCGTCACCAGTTCAGCCATTAGTGTACGTTTACGAACGCACCCCGCAAACGACTCACAGGCCGTTCACAGAAATCCAACAATCCGGGTCGTTCTGGAGAAACTGGGCGATGTCCCTACAACTAAAATGACGGCGTTCTGAAGCAGAAAACAGCTATTTCGAACCAAATATCCCAAAATCGAATGGCAGCCATGGTGCAGAAAACATCGAAGTGCGGTCAACAATCAACACCACCTACCACGTCGAAACGCTGTCCACCGCGCGATGCATCTTTGAATCGACAAGCCCACTCAAACGTTCGCCGTTGCTGGAAGTATCGGTATTAAACAACACGGCCCACGAAAAACCGTCGTATCGCCGAACCAACAGCGCCGACGTTCCTGCCAATGCTCCGTTGTGCCAAATGTTGTGTCCGTCCAGTCCACGCTGTTCGTCGCCTTTCGGACGCACCGACCAGCCGCAACCGTACCAGTAACCGCCGCGACGATTTTTTCGGAATGCAGGTGTCGACAACATGGCCTTCCGTGACGCTGTATTAAGCAGTGGAGCCTCTGCGCTATCAAGCCCTGCTACGAATCGTAACAAATCCGGAGCACTCGAAACCCAGCCGCCGTGAGAATCCATCACCTCCAGATCCCATCGTCCGTACGGCTCCTCAATGAATGAAGAAACTTCCGGAAACCGGCCGCGGGAATTCGATGGAAGCGAAGCCCAAAATGGAGAATGGTTCGTCATTTTCTGCATGTGATACCGAACTTCCGTCGGACCGCGATCCGACAACTGAGTCTTTCCCAACCGCGTGTCTTTCATTCCAAGTGGCTCAAGAATATTTTCGGCCACCCAGTCCGAATAACGTTGCTTCGTCACAACAGCAACCACTCTCCCAAGAAGGCAATAACCGAAATTCGAATAGGCATACTTTTCACCTGGATCAAACTCGAGTGTATGACCTAACTTCCAGCGAACGATATCAGCCTGACGAGCGGGCTTCTTCAGCTTTCGGTCCCGAGTCGCTTCAACAACCTGAAACATCGGATCTTTGCCCACAGCTCGATCCCAACCGCCCGTATGATGCAACAGCTGACCAACGGTGACGTCCCCCCAGCGTTCGTCCGCCGTCGGTTTAGGAAACCCAGCCTGCCGCAGCAACGGCATCACGCGCGTGTACAGCGTCAGCTGCTGCTGCTGAATCAGCATCATGACGGCCACGCTGGTGATCGGCTTGGAAACACTGGCGATCCGCATGACGGCAGCCGGCTTCATTTGCTGTCGCGCGTTGACGTCGGAGTAGCCGAAGCCTCGCGAATAAACGAGCTCTCCATCTTTTGCCACAGCAACAGTAGCTCCGGCGACATTATGTTCGCGTACGAACGCGGTCATCATTTTATCCAGCGGCTGCGTGCCTCGGCCGGCGACACCACTGACCGGCACGGCGCCAGTCGGCAAAACCAGAGGCTGCGGTTCTTGCTTCCTGCGTACCCATACAGCCGTGTAAGAACGCTTGCCTCCCGCAGACACAGAACGCAGAACAGCGTTTTGATAACCCTTTTCCACATATTCCCGCTCAGCAGAATCAAGCCGCGCGCGACTGATGTTGATAAGAAACACCCACGCAGCACCATCAACATTCCTTTGAAAGGTCGCGTTATACAAAACACGGCCTGCACGAGTGCGAACTCGGATATCCTCGATGATCATATCTTCGGCAGAAGCACGCTTCATTAGCTTCATCAACTGATCACCCGTTTGATCTCGCGCCAATGCTGGAAAATCGGCCGCAGCGAAATCTGCGACAGCGCCCAGCACCAACAACAAGCAGAGACGAACAGCACGTACTACATAGATTCTCATGAATTTGAGTCACCAGGAGAAAAGAAGGACGCCGTGATGCGAGTTTCGCATTTGTCGACAATCCTACTGGCATCCACCCTGCTTTGCATCTGCGACAAACAAGCTGTTCTATCGCGAGATATGCGCGTTACAGTCACTTGACCGGAACAACCTGAACAGCATCCGCATGGACAGTTCCGCCCGCATCAGCAGGCGTCATTCCAACATAGCACGCCGCACCTTTGACCAAGTCAAACTTGCCCAGCGGATAAAGACCGTGTTTTACAGGCGCCTTCTTTGTCATGTTGACGTCGACCGTCTTAGAAGTTGTTCCTGTGCTTACAACGACATGAACGTGCTTCGCTCGATTTTCGTGAGGCTGATAGGCAATTCGAACTTCGTGCGATCCTGTTTCCGGTGCTGTGAAGTTGAAGCGAATTGATGCATCGGTATCAGACGAGTACAAATAGCTGTTCGCAATGAATCCCTTCAGCCCGGTACCGGGCGTCCACTTCCCCTTCTTAACGGCCGCTTCGTCATCGATCACAAGGCCTTCCAGCTTCTTCGGATTGATTCCTTCCATTGGCCCCTTCGATGATGCCAGTTCCATCGCATCGTCGGGAACTTCGATCTGATCGTAAACCGTTTTTCGTCGCGCCTTACCGGGCAGGTTCAGCAGGTCGATGAGTTCTTCCAGATAGCGATCGTAAACGTCTCGCGGATTACATTCGTGAATCTTGCAGATGCTGGCGGCGCGTCCGACAACTTCGCCCATCATGCCGCAGGTCTTCATCACGCGAGTGGTCCCCAACGCTTCGTGTGTCACGCTGATATTTCGGCCCGCCATGAACAGATTTTCGATGCTGCGACTGTAGAAACAGCGATACGGAACCGGATAGCCGTACTGGCGATCCACCGATCGGTCGTGGACGGCGATACTGACAAACGGGTTGTCGGGGAACTTTTCGGCGTACTGTTTCTTCGGATAATGAAGGTCGATCGACCAGGTACTCGGCACACATCCATCAGGAAATTCTCGCTTCGATGTGATGTCTTCTTTGTTGAGAACCACGTCACCCATAATCCGACGCGATTCACGCGGGCCACCGATGTACGCCACCCATGTGAGAATCGCATTCTTGTGCTTGTCGGCACCATCACGATTCTTCATTGCATTGAACGCGCCATAGACGGCTCGCAAATTGTGATCGCGAATGCCTTCCGCATCGCCCAATGGATCTTTATCGAAACCACTTTCCCAGAACCACTGCCCGTGGTGATTGCGAGGGTACGGAAAATCGTCCATCCTCAGATCAAGTGCCCACGACGTTTCCGGAAACGTCGTGCCACTTTCAAGTTCATCCCACGCCCACATGTTGCTCATACCCATGCGACCTTTCGGTTCCATTTCGGTATCAGCCTTCGCCAAATGACCAATCGTGCCGTGACCAGTGCAGTCGGCAAACAACGTGCCGGTAAATTCGTGGTGCTCGCTGGTCCGAGTATCAAAAGCCGTCACGGTTGCGATGCGATTGCCTTCTCGTTTGACTCGATACGCATGGTGATTCAAAAACAGATCGATGTTACCTTCAGCTTTGACGATCTCTTCTTTCAATTCGTCACCGAACTCTTCGTAGCGGCCCGGAGACTTCGTGGCGTGGTCGCAGAACTCTTCGATGATTTCGCCGATACGTGGAAACTTACCACGACGGATATTGCCCATCGCCCACACGCGCACTTCGCTGCTGCCGTTGCCGCCCAAAACAGGACGATTCTGAATCAACGCCACCTTGCAGCCCATGCGAGCTCCCGAAAGAGCGGCTCCCATGCCCGCATAGCCGCCGCCGACGACTACCAAATCATAGGGCCCTTCCTGAGTTGGCTTGTCTGCCAGCCCCAGTTGTTTCTGCCGCCATGACAACAGTGCGGCAGGCTCATTGGGTGGAACCGTGCCGACCTTCGTAAAGAAAATCGCGTCACAACGGCCGTCGAAGCCGGTGAGATCATGCAGCCCGAGCTTCGCCTGCTCCGAAGTAATTTCGACTTCGCCGCCGTCGTGCCAAAACCACTGAGCGCCTTTTGTGCCAAAGGTTTGCGCCAGAGTTGTGCCATTAACACTTACCTGAAACTTTCCTGGCTGCCCGTCCGCTTCCCACCGAGCGACCCAGTCTTTGGTCCGCACGAACATTCGGTACGTGCCGGTTTCAGGGAACTCAATTGTGGTCGTCGCATCGTCTACGTTTCGCCCCAAACCGTGCGCCAACATATAGGGCGAACCCATTTCATCGATGAACTGCGTGTCCAGTTTCCAACCGCCGGAGTCTGCAAAGCTCTCCGCTTCAACAAGCAATTCCTGAGCAGACACAACGGACACAAGGCCAGAGGAAAGCAGAACGGCAATAGCAAGTGAGGAACGCATAGAATAACTCTCAGGAACAAGGCGGGAATTCGTGGCGCAGCGATCAGCAATCGGATGATATTGTGAGCTCAATGACTTGGCCGCCAGCTTCAAACGCGAATACTGTCCACTGACTGGAAGTCGCGTTCCTTTGGACCGAGCATTTTCTTCGTGCCCATCGCGGTCAGCATTGTGTTATACACATCGATGCCTTCGCTGTTGACGTCCTGAATCTGGCCGGTCTTAAAGCGACCGTTCGCGCCGGAAATTGCATGAAACACGCCAGACAACTCGCGCTTCACGTCATTGTGCCGCCCGTCACCGGATTCTGTCGAAACGGTGATCATGGAATTCTCCAGAATCGTCTTTCCATTGGCCTCGACAGAATCTTCGTCCGCCAGTTTGCCCAGAAAGTAGGCCACTTCCTGCAGCTTCATGTGTGCGTGAGCTCTCAGTTGTTCGTTCTTTTTCTTTTCATTGAACTTATGCCACCATTCGTGACTGCAACCAGCATCGCCGGACGCATTCAGGTCTTTCGCGTCGTTGAAACTGTAAATCAATCGGCCGTCGTATTTGTAATCGCCCGTGATTCGCAGTCGTTCGCCCGCCGCTAAAAACGTGAGTGCCCCGAAACGCACGCGATCAGTTTGCACAGCTAACGCGTACAGATCGGCCATTAACCTCCATTCGGTCCTCAAATCTTCCAGCGCCATGTCGATGCCCTGCCCGCCCGGATCGGCGGCGCCACCGTGAGCCAGCTTAGAACGTGGCGGCAACGCGGCGGTCCCTTTCGGGCTGTCTTTCATTTCAAACGCGCGCTGTTCGAATTCTCGAATGCGTTCCAGATGATCAGCAACTCGCGAGCGAGACGCAGCGCTAAGTGGAGACTGTTCACCCGTGTAGAACTTGTACTGATCAACGACAGAATCCAGCACGCTGCGTTTAATTCTCCGGCGGCGAGCATCTTTGTCATCGCTGGACAATGCGAGCGATCCGAAGACGCGATCAAACACTTCCCGCGGGCGTTCCTGCATGGTGGCCGCCACCGTGCCGTCGCCGTTATAGCTGTGAACATAACGACTCACGCGACTGCGTCGAAAAAACGTTCCCGCATTCAGCGTGGATACCATTCCTTTGGGAAGACCGTTGGCATAATAAGTCTGCCGCACAACCTGATCGATCGAAGGCCCACCAGCTTTGGCTTCCCCGTCCGGCGGTTCCGCCGTGAACGCTGCCGATGCACCGTCGAAGTGCGCGTTAATTCCGGATTCATC
>CAYZYB010000054.1:0-12007 GCA_964481505.1 uncultured Planctomycetaceae bacterium
GGCCTGATCGGCTACATCGGCACCATCTTTGGAAAGCATGGCGTCAACATTGCCAACATGGCTCTGGGACGACAGACAAATCAGCCGGGTGGCGATTCTGTCGCCGTGCTGAATCTGGACAGCGAACCATCCGCCGAAGCGATCGCCGAAGTGGAAGCTCATGCTGAAGTCACGGGCGTTGAACTTGTCCACCTGCCCGAAGCAGGGGCCGGTCTTCCGTGGATGAGCGGCAGCTAGCGTCGTCCACAACGCGCACATTGTGCCGATCACAGAACCGCCGCGCACCTACTGCGCGAGTCTTCTCATGAATTTTCGCTTCCTTAACTCGGCTCACGTTTTGAGAGGCCTGGGGCTCGAGTCCGCGTTGACGGTTCGCCAGCTGTTTACGATCCTCAGCGTTGGATTGTTCGAAGTCTCTGCCTGTTGAGCTTCTGCGGATCGGTTCTATTTGTCCGCGCTCACCAGCCTTCGCCCGGTCCCACCTGTGCGACAGGCGATGTTATGTCTCGATTATTAGCTGTACTCCCAATTCTGCCCTTCCTTCTCACAACAGCGCTGGCATTTCAGCCGCCACAGCCTCCCAGAGCGGCAACACCAAGAACCCGGCCGATTTTTTATCAGCAGATAAAGCCGCTGTCGCATATCACGCATCCGGCAGCAAGATCCGGCGCTGAGCCAATTTTGAAGGCGTCAACGCAACAACTGGCTGCACCTCCGAGCACCGTTCAAACTGTCGCTGCGACATCAGCTGCCAGTGAATGCCAGTGCGTGCATTGCCGCAGTCAACGAAGAAGTGAACAGCATACGCAAGCCGTAGCCGTTCCGGCTGTAGCCACCGTTGATTCTTCACAGCCATCACTCCTGTCGAGGTTAACTCAGACATCGCACAATCAAATGCAACCGACGTACATTTCAGAAGACCCGACAATCTATTCCTCCGTACCATCCAGCTGTTGCTCAGACTCTTTTTGCGACTCCTGCTGTTCTACCTGTTACGATGATAGCTGGCTGAGCCTGGAAGCATTGGTGTGGTGGTCAAACGGATCAGACCTCACCCCACTGGCAACTCAAAGTCCCAACGGCACGATCCAGGCGAATGCGGGACTGTTAGGGCGACCGGACACCACGGTGCTGTTCGGCGGCAACGACCTCTTCACCGGTGCGACGCCCGGATATCGTCTTCGCGGTGGAAAAACAATCGATGGATGCAGCGGAATCGACTTCGAAGTCTTCCAAATAGGATCGCAGAATGAAAGCTTCTTCAGAGCCTCGAATGGAGATCCGATTCTGACGCGACCATTCACAAACGCTCTTACAGGTTTGCCGGATTCGGAACTCGTTGGATTCCCTGGATTTTCAACGGGCTCTCTCAGATTTCGAGCGGAGTCGCGGTTTTGGTCCGCTGCGGCACACTTCTACCGCCTTGCAGAAGAAGACACCTGCTGTGACGACGGCGATCAATTCTCGGCGGCGATTCAAATTGGTCCACGATTCATGTCGTTAAAAGAAGACATCTATATGGAAGAGTTTGTTACAGGCTCCCAGGTAGGTGTGCAGAACCTTTTGATAGATTCATTCGAGACTGACAACGCATTCTTTGGCGGAGAAATTGGGCTGCAACTGCAACGTCGCACCAACCGAACATTCATGAGAGGTGGAGTACGGCTTGCGTTGGGAGCTACGCAGCAGGAGCTTCAAATCGCCGGACGCACGATCAGAACTGACAATCAGGGCGCCCGCACAGAATTTCAAGGCGGCCTGGCGGCACAGCGAACAAACTCAGGATCTTATTCACGCAACCGCTTTTCCGTCATCCCTCAGGGGGAATTTACTCTTGGTTACGAGACTCGGTGGGGCTGGGAAGTAACCGTCGGCTACAACCTGCTGTACTGGACGAAAGTCCTGCGAGCCACCGAACAAATCGATCCGGTGCTGAACCCGAATCTACTTCCACCGGAGGTCGTCCCATTTTCCGGTCCATCACGGCCCGCTAAAGTATTCAGAGAATCCGGATATCTGGCACACGGAATCTCTCTGGGAATCGAAAAGCGGTACTAAACGGTTTTACTGCGAGCGACTTCGATGGCCTGGAGCGTACTCGCAATGGCCGAACTTCCGTTCATCGAAACGGTTTCCCGCGATGCTGCGGACGCGGCAACCCACCGCGCTGCTTAGAGCCACCGAGCACGATGCCGAAGTGGTCTGCGGCTTACCCTCAGTTCCGAATCGGCTTGGGTCATCAGACTATCGCGCCCAAAAAAACAGACAGCTCGACCATTGAATGGTCGAGCTGTCTGACAATTTGACCGAACTCGATTTTGAGCTCTAACAGCGATTACGCACCAAAGGCAGGCTAAACGTTAGAACGTGAAAGCTGATGCTGGCATGTATCGTGGCGCGCGGCGACTGCACTCCTGCGAATCCCTTCAGAAATTTGCATTCCATCACGAACAGTCGGTCGAAAATCTCTCTGCCTCAGTGATTGTACTGAAGCTTGAAAATTACCAGCAAAAACACATTCAGCCGCAGCCAACTCATCCGAAGATTGGAGCCCCAGGCATCTGCCACAGTTTCCTTCTGAATCGCCCCGTTCGACAAACACCCCGCAGACCCGTTAGGCTCACGCTCAGGAAGAACAACTCAACAACAACTTTGAGGCTCTGAGTATGTGCCATTCGCTCGTTCTGGTTATCTCTGCTTTTACGATCTTTGGGCAGGTCGACAGCACATTGCTGACTGATGCACATGTTCATGTTGATCATGGCGACGCCGGGATGGTCGTCAGCGAATCAGTCGCTGCCAGCCGAATTGGTCGCGACATTCTTGCAAAGGGAGGCAACGCCGTAGACGCCGCCGTCGCCACCGCGTTCGCGCTTGCTGTCACGTGGCCCGAAGCTGGCAACATTGGTGGCGGTGGATTCATGATGGTTCGCCCTGCAGACGGAAAGAACCCGGTCTGCATTGACTACCGAGAAGTTGCACCGATGGCCTGCACAGCCACAACCTTCACACGTAATGACACAACCTATTCTCAAAAAGCCGTTGGCGTTCCGGGTACAGTTCGCGGACTTGCGACCGCTCACGCGAGATTCGGAAAACTACCCTGGCGACAACTCGTACTGCCGGCCGTTCATCTGGCACGCGATGGATTTCAGGTAACCGCCTCTCTGGCTGGATCGGTCAATGGAGTGCTGTCGAAAAGTTCAGTGCAAAGCCAAAACAAATACGCCGAATTGCGCCGCGTCTACGGCAAAGCGGATGGCTCAAAATGGCAGGCGGGTGACCGCATGGTACTGCCTGACCTTGGAGCAACTTTGGCCGAAATCGCCAGGGACCCTGAATCGTTTTACACCGGACGACCCGCGAAGATGCTGGTGGCCGAAATGGAGCGTGGAGGCGGCCTGGTCTCTGCGGACGACCTCAAAGCCTACGAAACAAAGATTCGTCCGGCCATGCGAGGCACCTTCCGTGACTACACGATTATCGGTGCTCCACCGCCGAGTTCCGGAGGGACCTGCATCATTCAGGCCTTGAACATTCTGGAAAACTTTGACCTCGCTGGCCGCAGCCGTTTCGACGCAATCAATGTTCATCTGATTGCAGAAACCTGTCGCCGCGTATTCGCAGATCGAGCTCGGCATTTGGGCGATCCTGCGTTCACAAACATTCCCACTCACCTGACAACCAAAGCGTATGGCAAAAAGCTGGCACAATCGATCAACAGGCATCAAGCAACGCCAAGTGCATCCGTAGCGCCGGAAATCAAACTCGCAGCGGAAAGTCCGGACACCACTCATTTTTCCATAATCGATGCCGACGGAATGGCGGTCAGCAATACCTACACCCTGGAAGCAAGCTGGGGTTCGCGCATCGTTGTCACCGGAGCGGGCTTTTTGTTGAACAACGAAATGGGCGACTTCAATTGGTTTCCCGGCGAAACCAATCGTACAGGCCGAATTGGAACCAAACCCAATCAACTCGCCGGCGGCAAACGCATGCTGAGTTCCCAATCGCCATCGTTCGTCGAGAAAGACGGCAAGCTGGTTTTGATTACTGGCAGCCCCGGCGGTCGCACAATCATCAACACTGTGCTTTGCAATATCCTGAACTTCACGGAATTCGACATGGACCTCGCAACCGCCGTAAATTCTGCCCGTCAGCATCACCAGTGGTTTCCTGACCGAATCTACCTCGAAGACATCGACGCCGCTCCGCATTCGAAAGTTGCCGATACGCTCCGCAGGATGGGCCATGAAGTCGTCAACCGCAGCGGACAGGGATCCGCTCATTCGATCAGCATTGATCGCAAAACAGCTTTGCTTGTGGGAGTTTCTGACCGTCGTCGCGGCGGCCGCCCCGCCGCAATTTCAGAAGGGACTCTGGCAGTGTGGGATTTTTCCGGCAGGTCTGGTGTTGGCTTAACAAAGACAAAGAGCATCGGCAGTCTGTCAGCAAAATGGACGTCAGAGATCGCCGGATGCCGCACTGATGGAAAAGATCAACTTCGAATCCGACGCGACGCTCCGGACGCCCCACTTTCTTCCTTTGTTCCGTTGGGTGAAAAAGCTGTAACGTCCGGTAAGGTTGTTGTCACGATGAAAATCGACGCCGCCAGGTTTGCCGGGCAAAAGCACAACGAACAACTTCGACTGGGCTTCACGCACGACACAGAAAAACCGCGCGTGACGGCTCGAATGATTTTCGGACGGGACGATAGTGGAAATGTCACCGTCCGCGGCGAAGCACTGGGCGGCGGAACCGAAATCGCGCCCACAACCCTTTCGACCGACAATCAGCTAAACGTCCCAATGGTGCTCAAATTGACGCTGGACGTTGACGCCGACACCTACGAAATCGCATCGCGCCGAACTGACGTGCAGGATTTCAAAACGCATGGCAAAGGAAAAGTTGTCGCCACCAGAACGGCCCGTTTTCTGCGGTTAAGTGTACTGAACGACTTTTCTGCTACGGGAGAATTCGTTTCTGTTGATCGCATCCATCTTTTGGTGCCCTGAATCGAAGGCAAGACAAGTACACCTGTTCACATCACCGGCATTCCAGTAAAAATCAGCCTGATTCGTGACACGGCATGAAGCACTCTCTCGTTGACGGAAGGCCATTTTTGCTATGGACGAATGTTCGCTGACGCAGATCGAAGAGCTCTTTCAGGAGGCGCTGAAACTGGCGTCTGCTGAGAGGAAAAAGTGGTTGCGAAATCAATGTACTGGCGATGATCGGCTGTTGGAGACAGTGGAATCGCTGCTAAAAACGTATGAAGACGACGCTCCTTCGATACTTGATCGGCCGATTGCAAACCCGCCGGATAAATCCTGTCAGTGTGAAGACGACAGTGAAAATCTCATCGGCGAAACTCTCGGACAATACCTCGTACTCCGAATGCTCGGAGAGGGTGGCATGGGAGTCGTCTATCTGGCGAGCGAGTTAGCGCCGATCCAGCGAGTGGTTGCGATAAAGCTTATCAAAGCGAACCTCAGAACGAAGGCGATGCTGCAGCAGTTTGCAGTTGAGCGACAATCACTGGCCATGTTGAAACATCCAGCGATTCCAGGAATTTTCAACGCCGGCACGATGCCGGATGGTCGTGAATTTCTGGCGATGGAGTTCTTTTCCGGTCAGAACATTGTGCAACATTGCGAAACTAAACAACTTTCGCACGGCGATCGCATTCTGCTGTTTGCGAAAGTTTGTAAGGTTGTCGAGTACATTCACGAGCAGCACGTCGTTCATCGAGACATCAAGCCTTCGAACGTATTGATTCGTGATGAAGACGGCGTTGGCATTCCGCATCTAAT
This sequence comes from uncultured Planctomycetaceae bacterium, assembly GCA_964481505.1. GTDB lineage: Bacteria > Planctomycetota > Planctomycetia > Planctomycetales > Planctomycetaceae > Fuerstiella. Next base: position 5,814 of record CAYZYB010000054.1, read on the forward strand.
CGATTTCGGAATTGCAAAGTGGATGGCTCAGCCGTCGGTGCCACAAGCCAACCGCCAACTTAAACGCCAGGCCATCGGCACCGTTGACTACATGAGCCCCGAGCAATCTTTCGCAGATGGTCAATCAACAGACGCTCGATCAGATATCTACTCTCTCGGAGTACTGTTGTATGAGCTCCTGACACAGACAACGCCGTTCGCAGAATGGCGGCAGGCAGGACTCAACAAACGCCTCAATGTACTGCAGAACGAAACTCCGGCCCGACTCACGGAACGGCTCGTACATGCAACCGACTTTGCTGGCAACGATCTCCGTAAAGTCGATGCGATTGTCATGAAGTGCCTGGCGACTCAGCCCGAAGGTCGGTATCAGACAGTGGCGGAATTATCAGCCGACCTGCAGCAGCAGATTTGCGCGACGGGACCTGAAAATCCGCCAGTCGGAAGAAGCCCTCTTCGGACCGCCAGCCACAGAAAATACTCCATCCTGGCGTTGGCGATGTCTGCGATCGTCCTCCTGCTGATGACACGGACGGTATGGAATCCGATCCCGAATAAATCAGCAGCGATCACGGATTCAGGTACCACTTCGACAACGACCATTAGCTCGGCAGTTGTTCAAATTGATACCGAAACCTACGACAGACTTGTTGCAATTTTGCGAGACAACGGTATTGAGCCAACGACGCGCAAGGTGATCTTCGAAGCACATCACGATTCCGAATCAAGTCGTACCGCAAACGCCGACACAGACGTCGTGACCATTGTGCCGGCGTCCGAAGTCACGATACCGCCAGAAAACGCATTGGTTGGGCGTGCGAGAGCCATCGAAGCGAATTCTGGATAAGAAAGACTGGCACTCTTCTGCGTACAAAAACCGCCCGAAGAATTTAGATTCATTAAAAGTGAACGTTTCTGCGAAAAACCATGGCGGCTATCGGCGTATTCCACGCCATTGAAGAGCGGGGAGCCTCATTGCCATGGCTCAACCAACTTTCCTGCCATGGCTCAACAAACTTTCCTGCCACGGATGAACGCCAGCATCATGCCTACTTCGGTCACAGATCACATCGACGTGTCTGATTTCAAAGACATCACGCAACTGCTACACAATTTTTCAGATACAGATGAAGCGAGCCAGCGGGATCTTCTTAACGCGGTCTATCGCGACCTGCATGCCATCGCGAGTCGCAAGATGTCGCGAGAATCTGCAGACCACACATTGCAAGCCACTGCGTTGATCAATGAAGCGTACCCACAGCTGATGAAAGCAGACGGGTTGCAGTGGCGCGATCGACGACACTTTCTGGGAGCTGCCGCCGAGGCAATGCGCCGGGTGCTCATAGATCATGCCAGACGCAAGAGTCGCATCAAACGTGGCGGACAGTTTCACCAGGTCGAACTTAGCCCGACATTCGCTTTCACTTCCGACAATTCGGAAGAACTTCTCGCGTTAAATCGTGCTCTGGAATCGCTTGAGCAAATCGCTCCGCTGCGAGCGAGTGTCGTGAAGCTAAAGTTCTTTGCAGGATTATCAAATAGCGACGTGGCAGAATCGCTGGAGCTATCACTCCGGACAGTGGAGCGTCACTGGACGTTCGCAAAAACCTGGCTTCGTCGCGAAATGGCTGACGCACAGGAACGTTAGCCAACGCGATCTAATGATCTCACCTGCGTAACTCCGTCGCAGCTGCAAAATAAATTTTTCAAGTGGGGGACGCTATGCGCCTTTTGAAACTATGCACGCTCTGTTTTTTGATGCCCTGCGCCGTGAGCTGCCGGACGCCCACAACATGGGCTGAGGATATTCAATTTACGGCATCGGATTCCGAAACGGCACGGCTGATCCTGGACTTAATCCATCGACGACATTTGGAAAAGCAGCCAGTCGACGACACCTTGTCTGCACAACTGCTGGACAGTTTTGTCGAAGCATGGGATTCGTCGCGACTCTATTTCCTTGCGTCTGACATCGACGAATTCAACGCATCTCGGTACGTGTTGGATGATCAACTGGCCAAAGGGGATGTCGGTTTTGCCAAAACAGTCTTTGACCGTTTTCGGTTGCGCCAGTCATCGCTAGTGCAGGAAATCAGTGAACTCATCGACGCAGACCATGACTTCACCGTCGACGAGGTTCGCACACTGGACTTCGATGCTCGCGAATGGGCTTCATCAAAGGAAGAACGACGTGAACGCTGGAGAAAACGGATCAAATCAGAACTGCTTGCGGAAAAGCTGGACGGACAGGCCGATGCGGAAGCTCGCACAAAACTGCATCGCCGCTATCAAAACCTGCTTCAGCTTTCGAAGCAGATGGAGCGCCACGAACTGCTGGAGCTCTATTTAACAAGCCTGACTCGCTGCCTGGACCCCCATTCGTCTTACCTGGCGCCCGCAAGTCGAGAAGAATTTGAGATCGCGATGAAACTGCGACTGCAGGGGATTGGCGCTCTATTGCGATCGACTGATGGTATCACCGTTGTTGAAGAAGTTGTCCGCGGTGGAGCAGCCGCGGCAGACGGACGTCTTTCGAAAGGCGATACGATCATCGCTGTTGGCCAGAACACTTCGGGGCCGATGCAGGACATTGTCGGTTTCAAAATAAAACGCGTGGTTGAGCTCATCCGCGGCCCGGCGGCGTCGGTGGTGCGTCTAAGAGTATCAAAGGCAACCGGTGAATCTGTGGTTTACAAAATAACTCGCAGCGTCGTGAAGCTGGAGGAACAGGAGGCCCGTGGCCTGGTCGTCGATGTTGAGAAATGGCTCGGTGAAGGAACAGAACGGTTAGGAGTTCTTAGTCTTCCGTCGTTCTATCGAGACTTCCAGGGGGCTGCCAGCAATCGAGAGTTCAAAAGCACCAGTCGAGACGTTCGGAAAATCCTTGACTCGTTTCGTCGTCAGCACGTCGATGCCGTATTAATCGACCTTCGCGGCAATGGCGGCGGAGCTCTTGAGGAAGCGGTCGCGGTGTCGGGGTTGTTTGTTCCAACGGGGCCAATCGTGCAGGTACATTCACGGGGAGAAGATGCGACCGTGTTGAAAGATCAAAACCCGGACATGCCGTGGCGGGGCCCACTGGTTTTGCTCTGCGATCGTTTATCAGCTTCGGCGTCCGAGATTTTTGCCGGGGCGATGAAAGACTACGATCGCGCCCTGGTTGTCGGTGATCAGACGACACATGGAAAGGGCAGTGTGCAGAATGTCATGTCTCTGACCAACGGCTTTTCAACGTTTCGCAAAGATCGTGGAGCCGTGAAACTTACGATCGGCAAATGGTATCGCATCAATGGTAACAGCTGCCAGATCGCGGGAGTGTCGTCGGATATTATTCTTCCGTCGATGCGTCAAGTCATGGAAACCGGCGAGTCAAAGCTGGACAACGCTCTCCCGTTCGATCAAATTCGAAGAGTGGACTTTGTGCCATTCACGGACTATCGGTCTGAAGTCATTGTCAAAGCACTGCGACAGAGCAGTCGTGATAGAGTTGGCAAAGACAAGGACTTTGAGCGACTGGCACAGAAAATGAAATTCATGACAGATCAACAACAGCGAAAATTGATGTCGCTGAAGGAATCTGTGGCAGTGGCTCGGCTGGCAAAACTGAAATCGCTGTCGAGCAATGACACAAAGGAAGGCAACGAAGAATCCACGACCAGCAAGCCAAAGACTCGGTTTGCCCAAACATTCTACAATCGAGAAGTCGTGCACATCGTCGTCGACTATATTCGGCTATTAGAAAAGCAAGCGTGAAGAAACAGGGCAAAACGGGAAAGATTGTAGCCCCCTGAACTGCCTGCAAATGTCAGGGGCCAGTATCTCGCCGATCAACACCGAACGCATCGTGCCCGGCTACTTCGAAAAGTCTGTGTTGGCTTCTTTGAGGTCGATTTCCTTAATCCACGCATTGCGATAACGAACGTCGTGGCCTTCGCATTGTAGTTTCAAGCCCTGCGGCGTATCGGTGATCCCTTTTCCGCCATCGTTGCCGCCGTCGACGCCGGAATTCGGACCGCCCCAGACTTTGTTGATTTCGATATTGTCGTGAACCTTCTTACCGTTGAAGTACATCGACACCAGAGCTTTCTCCGTTCGTTTGCCATCTGTAAAACGAGCCGCTCGGAAGTTGATGTCGTAGGCATTCCATTTTCCAGTGCCATTGTATGCATGGTACGGTGATTCTGTTTCGTTGATGACTGCCGCCATTCCGTGTTTCGTTTTGTCGCCATCCAGCACCTGAATTTCGTATCGGTTCTGCAAATAGACACCGCTGTTACCGCGAGGCTTTGCAATCCAGAATTCGATATGCAGGCGGAAATCGCGGTAGGCTTTCTTTGTCACGATGTCGGCGGTGCCATACTTACCACCGGCAGCAGCTGGATCGTCCGTCATGACAACGGTGCCTTTATCGACTGGATCGTCGACGATCTTCCACTTGATCGGCAGAGAGGAAGAAAACCGCGGCCCTTTCCAATAGGTCCACTTTTCGTCCAGCATCTCACGTGAACCATCAATAATGACTTCAGCCCCGGGCAACGGAATCGCACCAACGCCAACATCGGCGGTGGCAGGTGCAAAGGGCTGTGGCAGCATGACGGTCAATAGCGTGACGAGTGGAAGGCGCGGCATCGGAAAGATCTCTCTGAGGTGGGCAGGCATTCGAACGGGAACGAGCGAATCCAGAAGATACCCATGATTCGCGACAGCAGCAACAAAGTCAGCAGTCAGGACCTGCCTGAGTCTGCAAATTGGCAGGTCACTTTCGGGGCGATTTCCCAGTATTTTTCGAACACAGCCCGGCGGTCAGTCGAAGCTTGCTGCAATCGCTCCAGGAATAGGTTTTTCTGCGGTGAGATTCGCCGGGCGAGGTACAAATGGTAGCGTTTTTCTGTTAAAATGAGCGTTCGATAAATGCCCCGTTTCCCCTTCGTTTTTTCGCCAGCCGAAGTACCAGACAATGCAGTTAACTTGTGATCGTGCTCTGTTTTCAGCCGCCTTTCAAATCGCAGCATCCGCCGTCCCGGCTCGTACCCCCAAAGACGTCCTCCGCAACGTTTATATGCACCTTGGGTCTGGCGGAGTTGAACTGGTGGGCACGGACCAGGAAGTCGCCATTCGCTTCAACGTCAACGGAGTGACCACAACATCGACAGGAGAGACGCTTCTGCCAACGTCGAGAGTGTCTGCAATTCTTCGTGAATTGCAGGAAGATCAGTTCGACATTGAAGTCGAAGAGCAATCGCTGGCCATCAAAACCGGCGGTTCGAAGTTTCGCCTGTCATCAGAAGATCCTCGCGATTTCCCCCCCGTACCGGAATTCGAAGAGAAAGACTATTTCAAAATCCCGGCGACCGTTTTTCGTCAGATTATTCGTCGCACTGCTTTCGCCACAGATGCGGAAAGCACGCGTTACGCTCTGGGTGGACTACTTTTGGAATTTGATGATGGCAAAATCACCGTGGCAGCCACAGACAGTCGGCGTTTGGCGGTCGCCACCGCGGCCTGCGAAACGGAAGGCAGTCCCAAAGCCCCCGAAAAGACAACAGTCGTTCCAACGCGAGCGATGGCGTTGCTGGAGCGTTCAATCGATGCGGATTCAGAATTCGTAGATGTCGCCGTTCGTGAAAACGACGTACTGATGCGATCTGGTGGCTGCGTGATTTACAGCCGCCTGGTGGAAGGTCGCTTCCCGAAGTACAACGACGTTATTCCCAAAGACGGCGCAGTCACGATTCCGTTGACGACGAGCCCGTTTCATGCGGCTGTGCGTCAGGCTCAGATTGTGACCGACGAAGAAAGCCGTGGCGTCGACTTTGTGTTCGATAATTCGAAAATTACACTCTCCAGTCGTGCCCAGGATGTCGGTGAATCCAAGGTCGAACTGCCGATTGAGTATGATCACGAAGAAATTCGTATCACCTTCGATCCACGGTATGTTGCCGACTTTCTAAAGGTCCTGACACCGGAAACGCTGATCAACCTGCAGCTCACGAGCGCGGAGCACGCAGCCGTGTTCCGTGTCGAAGATTCGTACACCTATGTCATTATGCCGCTGTCGCAAAACCGATAGTCGCGCCGTCGGTTTCGCGGCCATCGACCCGGCCCGAAACTTGTCCTGTACGTCCGAGACGTCGTTGTCCCACAGAAACACACTTTTTATCTTCCTCCCTGATGCTGGATACGGATATCTATCA
>CAYZYB010000055.1:0-11992 GCA_964481505.1 uncultured Planctomycetaceae bacterium
ACCACACATGTAGCACAACATGACAGTTTACTTTGCTGCATGATGATGTCGATGAAGTGTTTTCACCGCAAAAAATACTGGAAGAAATGAAAAACAACATGCGTAAGGCGTTGCTTCAATACGTTCTTCAATCTGTATTGTTTGGCAACATGCGTCGTGTTTTCAGCGTCTTCGAACAGCACTTTTCAAAGTGCTATTCACGGAGTCTCAAACACGTTTCAGTCGGCCTGAATGTCACTCAAAACCTGCCTCATGTAATCCAGACTTTTTTTTGTAATTTTCTCAGCGCCGGGGCTGTAATCGAACACTTCGACCGAAATCCAGCCGTCATAACCGACATCAAGAAGTGCCTTTAGAATTGGATGGTAGTCTGTTTCTCCCATGCCAGGACCCAGCAGGTTTGTGTCGTTGACGTGAAAGTGACCGCAGATGTCACGGTGTCGATGTATCAATTCTGGAACGGAATCTTCTTCTGCACCAAGCATAGCTTTCACGTCCTGATGCAGCACAAACGCGCTGCTGTCCACGAGCTGCATGAGTTCAACCGCTTCTGCACACGTGTTAACAAAATCGGTTTCTTTCGCAGTCAGTGGCTCCATGCATAACAGCACATCTTCTGCCTCGAACACCGGCATCGCTTCACGAAAAACGGCCGCCGCATACTCCATAGCCTGATCCGTCGAAACGTCTGGTAGAAGGTTGCGCTGGAATGGAGAACCAAACACCAATACGCGTCCTCCCAGGACCTTACAGGTTCTTGCCAGCAACTTCAGATAGCTGGCAGTGGCTTGCCGGACGGCAGGTTCCGGAGACGTCAGGTACAAACCTTCTGTTTTTGCCAACAGCCAGTGCAGCCCAATGATCTCCAGCCCAAATTGGTTTGCAGTGTTTTTCAATGTCAGCAGTTCCGCTTCCGAAACGCTGGCAAGATCATCGGATATGGAAAACGGAGCGACTTCGATACCCGTATAACCGGCTTCCGAAATAATCCTGCACTGTTCTTCCCACGCAGTGTCTTCGAACAGTTCCTGGCAAATAGCAAATTTCATTTTGATTCTCAGCACTCATGACGATCGGTTGTGTCGGTTGTGATGATTCGATCACCAACCTCGGGGCGGATGCGAATCATGTCAGTTGTCGCGGTGGATGCAACTGCACATCAGGAATCTTCTGACTACTCGCCCGTCATTGCCTGTCTGCGTTGACAAAACTCAACATGCAGTTTGACGATGTTCGGTTTGCGACCTAAATGCCTTCTGGGGGACTCGTGTTTAGACACTGGTTAGTCGCTTACGCGGCGCCTGCCCCGGAAACGCATCAATACGAGGACGAAACGTTGACGACTTCATCTCCAAACGCAAATGGACTCGACGATCTCTTTGATCGTGTCAATCAACTGCTTGGTGACCCGGCACCTCAAGCTGGCGCCACTGAGATGGACGCTCAGCCTGCGACGCCGACTTCCAGGCCCGGTGCATTTGTTACCCCGTCCCCCGGATCTGCTGAAGTTTTCACCCCGCGCCAGCCTCAGACGATCCGGGAATCCGGTATTTCGGCAGCTTTGCTGGAGCGTTTGATCATGAAATTCATGTTTCAGGTCGGGATGGCTCCGGGGCGTGGCATCGCTGGACAGATGAAGCTGTCTTACAAAGTCATCGAACCGATTCTGAAACAGCTGCGAACAGACAAACAAATCGACCTCGCTGGTACTACAAACACGGGGGATTCGGAGTACGTTATTACTGAAGCTGGCCGGTTGCGTGGCAAAGCCTACATAGAAGAATGTACCTACTTCGGTGCTGCTCCCGTTTCGCTTTCAGACTATATCTCTTCAGTCAATGCGCAAACCATTGCCGGGCAAATCGTCACTGTCGAAAGCCTGCAACAGGCCTTTGATGGTCTGATCATCAACGAAGCGATGCTCGACAAACTGGGCCCCGCTGTCAATTCCGGTCGAGGCATGTTTCTTTACGGAATGCCGGGGAATGGAAAAACGAGTATTGCTGAACGCGTGACCGACGCCTTTGGGTCGAATATCTGGCTTCCGCGAGCCATCTATGTCGAAGGCGAAATCATGCGAATCTTTGACCCCGGGATCCATGAAGTGGTCGACGAGTCGAACACGGGTGGCACTCTTCTTGATTCTCAGCAAATCGATCGCCGCTGGGTTCGTATTAAACGACCCACTGTTATTGCCGGTGGTGAGCTTACCATGAGCGAGCTCGAAGTCACGAAGAACGAAACATCGAAAATCTGCGAATCACCGCTACAGATGAAAAGTAACTGCGGCACTCTGGTCATCGATGACTTTGGTCGCCAAACCATGCCGGTCGAAGTGCTCCTCAATCGTTGGATCGTACCTCTGGAAAAGCGCTACGATTTCCTCAATCTGCCCAGCGGCAAAAAGATTCAGGTCCCATTCGATCAGCTCGTCATATTCAGCACCAACCTGGAACCTCGCGACCTCGTCGACGGCGCGTTCCTGCGACGTATTCCGTACAAGATCGAAGTGCCAGATCCCAGCGTCGACGAATTTCGAGACCTCTTCGGCATCATGAGCAAAGTGCTCGGTTTCACTCCCCAGCCCGAATGTGTCGAATACCTCATCGAAAAACACTACCTTGAAGTCGAACGCCCCTTCCGGCTCTGTCAGCCTCGCGACCTGCTCATGCAAGTCAAAAACTACTGCAGCTACCACCAAAAGCCGCTCGAAATATCCAACGAGTCCTTCGACTTCGCCGTCGCTAATTACTTCTCCATCATGTAGCCGGGACGCCCCGGCGGGCGATGGCGTGGGACGAAGGGAAGATGCTTGGACGCGGGATGCGCCGAGTGGAGTTTGTGCTGCGACAGATTTGTTTTGGGTAGGCGTTGCTGTTTGCCGGTGATTGTTGCGACGCGCAAGTGTGAATTACTTCTATCTTCAAACGAAAAGCCGCCAGCGACCGAATCATCGATCGCTGACGGCTTGTTTTGTTTCGAGTCAGGTGACTATGGACTACGCTCCGGGGTCTTTGCCGTCTTTCCATGGGCCACCGAGCTTCATGTAGTCAGGTTCTTCGAGGATGCTGCCGTGATCGCCGGCTTTCCAGCCTGCAATGTGGTTTGGCTTGCCGCGTTCTGCCGATCGAGCTTCCCACTGCTTCGCCCATGAAGAGTCGCCGTCGTGGATGGTGTGAGTTTCGTCGTCAAAGTGAAAGACCTTGCCCTGGCGATAACTCTGTGCTCCCAGGATCACTGTTGTGATTGCGGCGGCTCCCAGCAGGGGATCGTTGTTACACATTGCCGGATCGTTGGCCTGCATCGCTTCCACCCAGTTCTTAAAGTGAGCGTAGGTTGTGTCGGCCACTTCTTCTGTCGCAATACGTTCTTCTTTTTGCTTGCTGTCACGCGTGACCTGCGGTCGTTCGGGAACGTAGTCAAAGCCGTCGAATTGTTCTCCGGTGCCGAAAACGAATGAACCAAAGTGGCCACGGATCAGTTGCTTGATCGGAGTGTCCTGACAAGCCATCGTTGCCGTAACGAGCCCCTGCACGCCTTCCGGGAAGTCTGCGACCACCGTTGCGACGTCCGGAACATCGCGACCATCATATTCCAGATACAAACCGCCAGCACCGACGACGCGGCCAGGGAATCGCAGGCCTGTGCCCTTCAGCATCGTTGTGGTACGGTGAACAAAGAGGTCGGTGAACATTCCCGAGCCATACGGCCAGAACCGACGCCACTGCTTGTACTTGGCACGGTCGAAGTCTTCGTATTCGGCAAGGCCTTCTTCGACCCCAAGCCATTTTTTCCAATTGATGTTCTTTGGGGTCATCTGTGGTTCGAGTTTGTAGTACCGCCATTGCCCCTGAGCGGAGTTGCGGAAGAATTCGGTCTGGTACATCAGCACCTTGCCGAGCTTTCCGGACGTCAGCATTTCGTTAACCTGCTTCCACACCGGAAGGCTGGTTGATTGAACGCCAACCTGCATGACTTTGCCGGACTTCTGCCATGTCTTCATCACAGCGATGGCTTCTTCGACGGTTTTCGTCATCGGCTTTTCGCAGTAAACGTGCATGCCGGCGTTGAGAGCGTCAATGGTTTGTTTTGCGTGCCAGTGGTCTGGGGTGCCGATGCACACGGCGTCGAGATTCGCCTTCTCGTACATTTCGACGTAATCTTCGTACTTGTCAGGTTCGTTGCCGGTGTGCTTCTTGATGTGAGCCGCTGCGCGGTCACGATGTTCGCTGTAGACGTCGCATACCGCGACCAGTTCGATCGGCTGTCCTTCGACCTGCAGTTTTGTCAGTCGCTTGACGTGAGCGCCAAAGCCACGTCCGCCCGGACCGACAAACCCAATGCGAATCTTTGCGTTCGGGCTGTTTGACGCAGGAGTCGCTGCGGAAGCGACCTGTGACGCAGCACCGAGAACTCCAGCGGTGTAGGCGGATGATTTCAGAAAATCACGTCGAGAAGAATCAGCAGTGGACATCAGGGGCCTTTCGAGAATTACCTGGCAATGGAAGTGCCGCTTTTTCGTTTAACTGCCCCATGATGATCGACCGCATCGCGCGAGTAAAGCGCGGTGGTAACGGTAGCGCCGATTTTGAGCGGTATCTCAAGGTCAGACTGCATCTGAAGCTCCCGGAATTCCTGAGTATGCGGCCAACACAAGCTAACCTGCATTGGAAGCGTTAATCATTCGGTTCAGAGGCATCATCAAGACAGGTTAAAAGCCACTCGAATATCGGCACTGGCGCAGATTCAGATTGACGCCGGGCAGCTGCCGGACTTTCACTCAAAAAGCCAATCCATGAATAAGACAAACCTCACTCTTCTTTGCATCGGCGTTGCCGTGCTTCCAGCCGCTCTGATGGCGGCCGCAAACTCCGAAAGGATGTTTATCGAAGATCGCGACATGGGGCAGTTGCTGTATTTCACAGACAACACCTGACGCTGCAACTGGTCGAATTCTGCGGTCGTGGAAGTCATCAACCAGGGTTACCCCATCCGAAGCATCAACAACGGTCGCAGCGACGTCTGGGAACGCTACGGAGTCACCCGCGCACCAACCTACATCTTCGTTTCTGATGGTGAAGAAGTCAGTCGCTCTCGCAGTCGCAAAAGCGCATCAGCACTCAAGCGGTACTGGATGCGCTTCAACTGGTAGGCAATCTGATCGGCTATTGCTCCGGTCGGATGGGAGCAAACTTGATCCGGCTGATGTAGCGAATCATCTTTTTGTTTTCCATCTTGCCGGAACACGCACTAATCGCTGCGATGATGTTGGAATAATCCAGACCATAGTCGGGATCGATCTCCACTTCCTGCTTATCAACGTTAGCAGGACCCGCCGCACGCAAGGCGTTGACGGCTTTTAGCACTTCCATGTTCAAACGCTGGAAGGCAGCCGAGCCGTTTCCCATGTCTCGACCATTAAACGTCAGCTGCGCAAGCTGTCCGTTGGCATCGGCAATCATACGCACCTTCAACGGCGGCAGATCGGGTTCCAGGGAGCTTTGCGCTGGAGCACCCAGCGGCATGTTGATGTCGAAGTCGCCCTCTGGTTCGATAATCTTCAGCGTCAGCATGAAGAAGATCAACAGCTGAAAGACGACGTCGATCATCGACGACATCTGCATTTCAATTTTGTCGCCGTCAGGATTTCGGCTGCGGACTTTCATAGCTACTGCACCTTTTGAGTGGCTTTCAGGGCGAACCTCTGAAACTCAATCCCCTGCTCCTGGCACTTCTGAATCAACGTCTGCACAAGTCCGGAATCGACACCGGCATCAGCTCGAATTTCCACCGTAACCTCCGCCAGATCGGTGCCGATGGTTTGGTAAAACTGAGCTTCCTGTTTTAACCGGCGATCAGAATTTTGCACTGTTAGCTTTTCGTCGCCGAAAAAGATGTACGGCGTGAAGTCTGCAATCGTGCCGTCTTTGTTCTTCTCAAAGCCCAGATTAAGTGTGAACGCGTTTTCGCGTTTTACTTCTGGTGGCCTGGCCAGCTGGTCCTTCGGCAGGCTCACGCGTTCGTCAGCCTGCTGCTGTTCGAAGTTTGTGATCACCATGAAAAAGGCAATCAACTGAAACACGATGTCGATCATGGGCGTCATGTCGACGTCGGGTGCATTCGAACCTGATGATTTGATTTTCATGGTCGGATTCTCCGGATGAAGCCGGTGGATGTTCAAACTCGTGCAGCACAACGGCCTGCAGGACCGTTAAGCAGTACGTTCGAACTACGCAGGCTTCGGTCCGCCGCCTTTGCCGACTGCAGCAAAGCGACTCATCAGACCTTCGCTTACCATTCCGATTTCCAGCACCAAACGCTGAATTCGGTTCTTTAGAATACTGTAAAAGACCATCGCCGGAACAGCGATCATGAGTCCAATCAGAGTGGTAAACAGAGCGGTCGAAATACCTTCTGCCAATTCACTTGGCTTGGGCGACACGGCAGAAGATGCAATTTTGTCGAAGGAGTTGATCATACCCTGAACAGTTCCCATCAGCCCCAGCATCGGTGCGATCGTACCGATGAGTGCGAGGTAACTGAGACGATGTTCCAAAGCCATGTTTTCGTCTTCACCGGCTTCCTGCATGCCTTCTACGGCTTCCGGATAGCCGCGGCTGAGTCGCCCCATGCCGGACGCCAAAACGCGAGCGACAAACGAATCGTCGTTGCGAGCGATTTCGTAGGCTCCCTGAAAGTCTTTTCCGTTCAGTTTTTGCTCGAACTCTTCGACGAAGTCGTTCGGCAACAGCACATCACGGCGAACCTGTAACAGGTTCATCATGATCAACGCCACCATCACGAAAGAAAGGCCCGCGAAGACCAGCATCCAGAACCATCCCAGCGCCTGAATCATCCAGGTCAGAAAGTTACGACTCTGCAATTCCGGAGCTGCTGCGGCATCCACTCCTCCACCAGCATCAGCCGGTGCAGCTGCGCCAGCACCTTCGTCCTGAGCAGAAGCCGTCGACATTCCGCTGAGCGGCATTGAGGCAACGGCGACAATCAGGGCCAGCAGCAACACACCCCAGTTTCTAAGGGATCGCTGACGGGACAATCGTTCGTTAAGGCTCGACATCAGATGTTTTCTCCGAATTACTGATTCATTCGACTGCTCACGGCAATCGGCACTCTGCATCAATGGAAGTGGGGAATGTAGTCATTTAAGTTAGCCGCGTCATCCAATTTACCTGCTCTACCTGAATCAGACGCAACATTTTGGGCGATAGGCCGCCACAATCAGCCGCCGGTCGCCCATTGGCTGTTCGGATAACGTTCCGTAAGTCGAGTGGTGGCATCGATTGCTCGATCTTCATGACCCGCTGGTGTCCAGAGTTCCGAAAGGCGTTTGAGGGCTTCTGCGTGCTGAACGGGTTCGCCGGAGTACAGGACGTCGACATGCAGATAGGCCATCAATGCGGCTTTCGCCTGGTTTTTCTGACGCAGGCAGTCTCCCTTTCGAAGCCAGGCTTCAGCAAGTGTGCGCGTTGCCGGGGAAGGCTTTTCCGCGGAAATGACCTCGTCAAGCGTCTTAATTGCTTCATCTGTTTTGTTTTGTTGCTTCAATCCAAGTGCCAGTCCGAGCATGCCGTCATACAAAGCTGCGGAAGCACTGACATCGCCTTTGCTTTTAGATATCACATCCTGAAAGCTGGATTCCGCGCCGGCTGCATCGCCGGACGCAAGCAGCAATCGTCCCAAATCGACGCCCGCCTGCAGTTGATAACCTTTAACCGGCGATTGTTGAACTTCCTGCAACAGAGCCTGTCCAGCTGCAGCGTCTTTTTTGATCGCATGCAGAGATGCTTCCAGTAATGTTGCTTCCAGATAGCGGAAATTTGTTTTGTTGGCGCCACGGAAGGCTTGGATTGCGGCAATGGCTTCGTCGGCTTTTGACGGATCGACCAATGCCTGTTTGCCGAGAACACGAGCGACGAGATAGGTAATGTCTGCCTTCAGTAGTTTGCTTGATCCGCTGTAGCTGGATTGGATTTCCTTAAGCTTCACAAGAGCGGTATCGAGAGCGCCGCTTTTTTCGTTTGCGCGTGCAGCACGCAGCGTCGACGGTTCTCCATCGAACACCACGGACTTAATGTCAGAACTTGAGATGACTTCTTCTGCACCGTTGGAACGCTTCACAACGATTTGCGTGGTGTCTGATTTCGAAATCTTGCCGCGATAAGCCGCGTTGTCACTGCGACGAGTCACGACATCAACTGCGGAAACGGTAGAAACAGCTGTTGCAGACAGCAGTACGCCGAATGCAATTCCAACAAACCTTTTGGCAAAATGTTTCATAGGGACTTATCTTGAAAATCGAATTCAGTGGAATTGATTGATCGAACTGGATGATGGAAAGAAGGCTCGTCGACGAAAGTACGGAACGTCACAAACTATTCGGCTGGAGGTGGAGGAGGCGGCCGTTTTTTGACGCCTTTTTTCTTCTTGACGACTCGCTTTTTGGCAGCGCCATCTTGAGCCGGAGCCTGACCGTCAGCAGCTGCCGCTTTTGCCTTCGCTGCTTTGGCCGCACGATAACGAGCCGCTTCTTCTGGTGTGAGTACGCGTTTTTTCTTCACTGGCGGACTGCCCGGAGCTGCCGGTTTGCGAGCTGGGGCACCGCTAGCCGCTGCTTTGGCAGACTTCGCTGCTGCAGCTTTCTTCTTTGCGGCCCGTTGAGCGGCTTCCTGCCTTGGAGTTGCCGGTTTTCCGCCCGGGCGAGATCCGGCCGCCGCTTTTTTCTTCCGCGGTGGCGGTGCAATTCCCACGCCGGCGGTTGGAGCTTCTACTGCACCCAGCCCTGAAAAGTCTGGTACGCCGCCACCAGCTCCTGGGTCGGCGCCGCCACCGCTCCCACCCGGCGGCGGAGCAAACGCACCGTCTGCTGAAGCGAAGGTGTTGCGGACACGTTTTTTCGGTTTGCTCAGAAGCTTGTACGCCGCAAATCCACCACCACCCGCCAATGCCAAAGCGAGTGACATCAGAATGACGTTGGGCCCTTCCGTCGGCGGTGTTGCTTCTTTCGCAGTTTCCGGTGTTTCGGGAGTCGCTGTGGTTTCAGGATCCGGTGTCTGCACCAGCTCTTCCGGTGGAATGATGACAGGTTCCGGGCGTTCCAGTGGCTTTGGCGATTCCCCGCGAGCCGACTGAATGTCCTGGTAAAGCGAATCGAACTTTGCGAACCAGACGTCGTCGAGATCAGGAAACACGAGTGCGAACATGGTGGTTTCTGATTGAGCCGACGAGAGTTGTTCGTCGGCACCGGGGCCACCAAGATTTCCATAGATGTAACGGCTCTTGATGTACGCGTAGCGAGCTTCCAGGAAGCGTTCCTTGAGCGTTTCCCATTCTGGTGTGGATTGTCGCGCCTGCAGTCGTGTTGTGAGTCGAGCCCAGCCCCAGATGTTTTTCTCCCCGGCCGAATTCTCCATTCCTTCCATCGCTTTGATCAGTTTGTCTGGTTGCCCGGCCCCTTCGTCTGCGCCCCAGTCGCTTAATGCATAGGCCGCTTCGAACTGCACGTCGATCGACATCGGATTCTTCGCCAGAACGGTTTCTGCGATGGCAATCGCTTCCTGGTATTCTCCCTGAGATCGTTTGCAGCGTACCTGTCGCAGTTGGATGGCAGGAATACTGGCCGCGTCGGCCATGTTTTCGCTGAGGATTTCGTCGTATGATTTGCTCGCTTTATTATAGTAATTGGCCGCCGCCGCTTTGTCTTCGCTGACTCCCTGACCCAGGCCGTAGTAAGTTTCGCCGATCCACAGCAGCGAGTTGTAATCCTTTTTGCCGGGCAGATTGTAGACTTTGTCAAGGAACTGTTCGAATGATGTCCGAACCTGCCCAAGTCGTTCGGTATTTCCAGCGACTTTCAGCCGTTGAAGTTCTTCCTGCAGTTCGCGTCCGAGCTGTGTGTAAATCGCAGCAGTGTCTGTTCCGCCGACACCTTGAAGCTTGTCCATGGTGCCGAGTGCTTCGTCAATCTTTTGCGTTCCCACGTAAGCTCGCAGAAGAAGGCGGTAAGTCTGGCCCGCAAACGCGCTGCTTTGAATGCCCTTCGCGGGACGTTCTTTTCCCGGCGGTGTTTCGATCACTTTGGTGACCGAGTTTTTTCCACCGGATGTCAGGTGCGTGATCGTTTGGGCGAACTTGCCGTCCATATTCAGAATTGTCGCCAGCGAAACTTCGGCCGCCACAATTTCTGCCGTTGGTTTTGCGTCCTTGCCGAGCTTCTCGCGAGACGACTTGATGCCTTGTTCGAGCAACTTTGTCGCTTCTGCCTTCCAGCCGTCCAGTGCGGCCGTGTCGACTTCAGCAGACTCCCCATCAAGATCGGCCTTGGCCATTGCCTTGACCCAGGCCAGCCAGTACGACTGCCCCGCCTGGATTCGAGCGGAAGCGAATTCGGAATAGTCCTGCGGAACGGTCAGGTACGTTTCCGCGGCCTTCAGTGGTTCGTTGAGGTCACGATAGACCTGCCCCAGTCGGAAGCGAGCTTCGTTGCCTTTTGTTGATTGTGGATACTGCGAAATGATCAGATTACAGATTTCCTGCAGCAGTTTCAGTTCGAACGTTTGGTCTTTGCCGGCGTCGTTGAATGCCTGCACTGCAGAATTGATCGCGATCTCCGACGCACTGAGTGCCGAATCGGGATCGTTGAGTCGGTCCCTGGTCATACAGTAGCGAGCGAGAATGATGGCGTCGAAACTCTTCCGCTGACTCATGTAAACGTAGCTCAACAGATAGCGTGCCTGTGCGACCGCTTTCTTGTCCGTTTCTTCCTCGCGAAGATCCAATGCCAGTCCAAGCAGGCGACCGATTTCGTTCATCTGTCGGTCGATTGCAGAACGTGCCTTCTGCCTATCGGCGCCGGACTTCGCTGCCTTGAGATCATCTTTCAGCCCCTGCAGTTGACTCACCAAACCCCGCGCGCGTTCGAAGGCGGTGTCGAAGTCTTTGGGTTCTGCGTCTTTTTCACCGAGTTCCGTGTTCAACCGCCGGGTCATTGCGACAGCAGGTTCGCGATACGGACCCGGAAACCGCCCGACGTTTTTGGCATCCGTCAAAGCCTGTCGCAGGTAGCCCGTTTTTTCCTGAACTTCGATCGTGCGATCCTTACCCAGCTTTTCCCCGGCAATCGCCTTTTCCCAGAGGATTCCCAGTCCGACTTCTGTGTAAAGTCGTCGGCGGTTCTCCTTGTTTTTTAGCCAGCCGTCCGCTTCCTGCAGCACCAGCTGAAAATCGTTCTTCTTTTCGTGGTTCAGGCAGATCAGCCGGTACTGCAGCGCGATGGAACGCAGAAACTGGACGAATTCTTCTTTCGACGGGTGGCTAAGAATTTCCTGATAAATCCCGAGGGCTCGGCCAATGTCATCCTGTTCCTGATAACACTTGCCCATCATCAGGCGGGATTGCAGTCCAATCGGGTTGGTCCGGCGAGCGGCGTGGATGGCTTTGAATTCATCTGCTGCAAGAATCAGCGTGTCTTTGCGTTCTTTGGAACCTTTGTCGAACGTTTGCCCGCGTTCGTAAGTGCACCGCGTGAGGCTAAACCACGCGCGGAGGTATTTTACTTCGGCGGATAGTCGTTTTTGAAAACCCTCTTCGTCCTGAGTCTTATCGATAAACTTCGGAAACGCGTCGTACTGCTTTTTGTACTGGTCGTGAGCTGTTTGGTAGATCCCCTTCGCCTTTTCCACCAGCGTTCGCGCCTGTTGCTGCAGTTCTCCCTTGCGATCTGCATTCGACGGAGCTTCCGAATCCCACAACAGCGACCGTGCGCGTTCGAACATTAACTGTCCGAGTTCAGAATTCGCATAGGGCGCTCGCGGATGATCGCTGTGTTTCGAAGTGAACGCCTTCAATGCCAATTCGGCTTTGCTGAGTGCCTGTTCGCGATCTTCGGCAATGCGCGAGGCGGACGCCTGAGCGCGATATGTTATTCCGAGCTCAAGGTCGAGTGTATCCTTCACGTCTGCGGACAGGTCTGTAC
>CAYZYB010000056.1:0-11992 GCA_964481505.1 uncultured Planctomycetaceae bacterium
CCCTGACGATCCCAACCCAAAAATTCACGCTCAAAAACAATGCAATCCAGAACAAAGCCTTCTTAACCCATCTTCCCAACGAAAACCAGGTCGATGCGAATTCCTGGACAGGCTCCTAGAACGGTCGCGCTCAATAACTGCCGCGTTTCAAACTCCTGAACGTCACCACTGACCAGGTCTTTGTGGTTGAGGGACAGGCTGCGGCGTTGTTGCCTGGAGGAAAAGAACATGTCGGATAACCTTGAAAGCGAGGTCTTGGTTTCGGCGTTCTCTTCGTCGAATGTGCCGTCGAGCAAATCTGGAGGATCTTCACGATCCAAAATCAGTTCGGCAAGATCTGCAGTGATGGCTTCATTGCTCAAAGCAGATACCTCGATTGAAGAAGCACTCATCAGAAGCATTTGCTCCAAAGATTCGATGCGTGCGTGTCGTTGACGATTCGCCATGTGGAAAATTTCGAAGGGTGGCAGTATATGAGCAGTCAGATGGTTGTAAGAAACAACCGGAGCGAGCAGAAAGGCGACCGCCTTGGTGATCGACTAGCGTCGCAGACTACTGCTCTCGACTTCAAAACTTACACGGACAAAAGCAGTCGCTGGCATCGAAGATTTCGCCATCTGTGGGGTAGAAAACGAAAATGTTCGGGTTATGCTGCTTTTTCCACATACGGGTTCTGTGGTTCGAGAGGAACACCCCCTTGGCGAAAGATCTGGCCGACTACGGCTTGCTGATTTGGGCGATCACGTCCTTGAGTTCTTCGTCTTCCGAATTGCCGTCGTCGTCTTTTCCGAGGCTGGAAATGACCGGGCTGGGAAGATTGCGGATGGTCAGCAATCCGATGATGCAAATGGCTGGCAAGTAGGCCGCTCGAACGGCATACGGAAGGCTCGAAGTCTGTAGTAGGCTGAATACGGCCATCACCGCCGACGCCGCGAACAGTGCGACGCTGATGACGCGACTTCGTTTCGCATCTGTCGGGCAATCGCTGAAGAGTTCTCCCACGATCGCGGAAATCCCCGTCATCGAAGCGGTTGGAAACAGCCCACAGCAGAATGCGACAACAACCAAAGCGAAACCGCTCAACGCTACAAAACCCCAGATCAGTGTAAACACCGCACTTAGCAACAGAAACGGAAGCACGGCAACGACATAACCGATGCGTGGGGCGGCGCTGATGATCAGCCAGCTGCCCGCTGGCAGGCCCAGAGCAAAAGCGACACAGGAATAGGCGTCGAACACTCCTGTCGGTTGTGAGCGAAACCCAGAAGCCAGAACGAACCACGGAGCGGAGTAGTATATCAGGACGCCGACCATTGCCAGCAGAACTCCCTGCCGGAAGGACGCGGGCTGCACTTCCCGAATGCCACCGCCGCAACATTCGGTGGCGTCACATTCTTCCGCAGAGTTCTTCGACGCTTCTGTCTTTTCAGGTTCTGATGGATTTGCAGCAACGCCGGCTGGTGCATCTGGTAGGGGGCGAATTGCTGCCAGACGTTTTCCGAACAACAGCAGCGCAAAGACAACGGTCGACATTACGACTGCCAGCCACGGTAAGGCCCCAGCGTAAGCCGCGTTGACAACTAACAGGAATCCGACAGCACTGCCTGCCGGAAACGCGACCGACCAGATTCGCAAACCCTGCCAGCGGACAGTCGTCGGAAGGCTGCGTCTGGCCACTTCCGCAAGGCTGGACCAGTCGCTGCCAACGGCGAGACCGATCAACAGGCACGGGAGAGGCCAGAAGTCGACCGGGCATTCGAACCAGATCAGAGACAGACCCAGCGTAGAAAACAAAGTCGCCGCGATACAGCCAGCATGAATGCCGAACACAGAGCGAAGGCCGGGTTCGGCACCAACACTCAATGCAGCTCCACAAAGCAGAGCCGCGATACAAAGCTGACTGCGACTAAGCGATGGATTCACGTCAACGTAGTGATGCATCACCAGCAACGGGATTGCTGCCACTAGTCCCTGGAGAAATCGGCAGACTGTGCTTAACGCAAACTGCTGCAAGTTTAGCGGAACCGAGGTCGCTGGCTGAGATGTTGTGTCGGGAACACTCACGTAAGCAGAAATTTCTGTCGAATCGCCGATTTAAGAAGGAGGACACTAATCCCGTCGCACAGCAGCATCACCGGACGGCTCCGCCGCCTTCGTTCCTGCTCCTCGTCGCGCGTTCTGCATTTTATTGCTGTGCAGCAGGAAGAAGTACGCACCCGGCGGCAACCGATTACAGCCCGAGAACGTCCTTCATGCTGTACAAGCCGGCTCCTTCCGACACGATGTACTTCGCGGCGGCAAGGGCACCGTAGGCATAGCTGTCGCGAGTGTGTCCGCGTACTGTGAGGTCGATGGTTTCACCCATCATGCCGAAGACGATGGTGTGTTCGCCGACGTTGTCGCCGGTTCGCAAAGCGTGATAGCCGATTTCGTTATGTGGTCTCTGACCGGGGCGACCTTCGCGCCCGTGAACGTGATTTTCCTGCCCCATTTGTTCGGCAACGATCTTGCCGAAATGCAGTGCTGTTCCGCTGGGAGCATCTTCTTTGAAGCGGTGATGCCTTTCGATGATTTCGACATCCACGCCGTCGGCATTGTCTTTCAACACCCGAGCTGCATCGTCAACAAGCTTCATCACAAGGTTAACGGCCATGCTCATGCTGGGAGCCATCACAATCGGCGTGCTCTGAGCGGCCGCGGCAATTCGCTGTCTCTGTTCGTCGGTGTAACCCGTGGTGGCAATCACCAGTGGGATTTTGCGAGATTCACAAATGGCCAGAACGGAATCGAGGGCTTCTGGAAGGGAGAAGTCGATGATCGCATCAACTCGTTCGCCGAGTTCCGCGGTGATGCCGATCCCGCACTTGCCGGCACCACACACTTCGCCAGCATCCTGCCCCTGCTGAGGGCTGCCCGAATATTCCAGAGCAGCTGCAAGTTCCAGTTCCGGGTCAGCGATCGTCAGAGCGGCAACTCTTTGGCCCATGCGACCAGCTGCCCCGTTGACGGCGATTTTCAGTGGTTCGGTCATCGTGCCAGCTGTTTTCGTCTGTCTGAATCGTATTCGGAATTGAGATACAGGCGGTCGTCCGCGCGGTCCGGAAACACGTGCGTCCCAGGCCGAATCCAGGACTACCCGCGAGACTCCATGTCCTTGTAGTCCCGAGCGTTAGCTCCGGTGTAAATCTGACGCGGTCGATAGATGCGGGAATCTTCGTCGCGGAGTTCTTTCCAGTGTGCCAGCCAGCCAGGCAAGCGTCCCAGAGAAAACATCACCGTAAACATGTTTGTCGGAATGCCCATCGCCCGGTACAGGATACCACTGTAGAAGTCGACGTTCGGGTACAGCTTGCGGCTCACAAAGTACTCGTCTTCGAGTGCCACTTTTTCGAGGTTCTTGGCGATTTCGAGCAGCGGATCTTCGATGCCCAGTTCTGCCAGGACTTCATCTGACATCTTGCGAAGAATGGTGGCTCGCGGATCAAAGTTCTTGTAAACCCGATGTCCGAAGCCCATCAGGCGGAAGCCGTCGTCTTTGTCCTTCGCTTTCTGGACCCATTTTTTATAGTCGCCACCGTCGTACTGGATCATTTCCAGCATTTCAAGAACAGCCTGATTGGCTCCACCATGAAGCGGACCCCATAGCGCACAGATGCCGGCAGAAATCGAGGCAAAGATGTTCGCTCGACTGCTTCCCACCATGCGGACAGTCGATGTACTGCAGTTTTGTTCGTGGTCGGCGTGCAGAATCAGCAGCATGTTGAGTGCTTTGGCCATGATGGGATTTACTTTGAAATCCTCACACGGCACAGCGAACATCATGTGCAAAAAGTTCTCACAGTAAGGCAGTCTGTTTTGAGGATAGGTCATTGGCTGACCGATCGATTTTTTGTACGCGTAGGTCGCCAGTGTGCGGACCTTGGCAATCAGACGAACGATATTCTCATCGTGATCCTCTTCCGTTTCTGATTCCGGATAGTAGGTCGACAGCGAAGCGACCATCGCCGACAAAATTGCCATCGGGTGAGCGTTGTTGGGAAACCCTTCGAAGAACTTCTTCATGTCTTCGTGGATCATGCTGTGGTATGTCAGCTGAGCGCGAAACTTGCTGAGTTGCTCTTTGTTCGGCAAGTCGCCGTACAACAGCAGCCAAGCCACTTCGACGAAGTCGGAGTTTTCGGCGAGCTGTTCAATCGGATAGCCGCGATAGCGCAGAATTCCTTTTTCGCCATCAATGAAAGTGATCGCGCTTTTACAGGCCCCGGTACTGGTGAAGGCAGGGTCAAGCGTGATGGCGTTGGCCTGGCCGCGCAGCCGACCGATGTCCACGCCAACTTCACCTTCGGTGCCCGTGAAAATCGGCAGTTCGTAATCTTTACCGTCCAGAGAAAGACTGGCCGTGGTCATGAATCGCTTTCCAAATCAAACGGTGGCAATAAGTAGATCGCCTGTGGGTAGATGCTCCTGCCCCGGATTCACTGAGGAATTTGATGGGCTGGGGCTCAATACAGTCTTCGAAACAAAATGTTACGAAGAAAACAGCAGGAACAACTTCTCCCACGGTACCACGAGATGTCCAAAAGTAAACTCATTCGAAACAGGAACGCGGCCACTCCAACGAAGGAAATCGTCTGGCGACCCGACTTCTCTGTTGGCATACCCCTCGTTCCCATAATTCGGGAATTTTTCACCGCTTCAAGACTTGCAATTTTTGCTAACGCCGAACGTGTTTCGCTCGTGCAATTCTATCGTACATGCAACCCCTTTGTCGCATCTTCCCGGCATTTGGTGAAGTCGCAGGCGACTCACAATTCTAAGCCAGGTGTATTACGCCGAGGCTGCAGCTTGCATCATTTCTGTAATTTGCCGTGCTTGATCGTGAGTGGGGAGCCCCCATGTTGAATCTCCCGGAAGTCGAAACACTTCACGAACCGTTTGGCTTCCGTAGCGTTCGTCCAGGACTTCACACTGCTCCGGTGTCAGCAACGAAGGATGCACGGCGCCGCAAACGTGCGACAGCTGCAAAAGCTCTTTCCGCAGAGCTACGATGTAATTCGCCATACGAGCGGCTTTGTCTGTTGGGTCGAGCCCGCGCATGAGCCACTTGCTTTGCGTAGCAACGCCGGTCGGGCAGTGTCCGGTTTGGCAAATCTGAGCCTGAATGCAACCCACCGCCATCATGGCTTCTCGCGCCACATGCACCATGTCACAGCCGAGCGTGAAGGCCATTGCGGATTCGGCCGGGAATCCCAGTTTGCCCGAACCAACAAACAGCAGGTTGTTGTGGATCTCGCGTTCGAAGAACTCCTGATACACACGAACGAAACCTAACTTGTACGGCATCGCCACGTGGTCCGAAAACGTCAGCGGAGCAGCTCCCGTCCCGCCTTCGCCGCCGTCGATCGCGATGAAGTCGACTCCACGATTTGTGGTGGCCATCTTTTCCGACAGCTCCTTCCAGAATTCGATTTGTCCGACGGCAGATTTGACTCCCACGGGTAAGCCGGTTTCGTCGGCCAGCATTTCGATCCAGTCAAGCATCGAATCGACATCGGAGAATGTTGAATGACTCGAAGGGCTAATGCAGTTCTGGCCCATCGGGACGGCGCGGATCTTCGAAATTTCGGGCGTGATCTTTGCAGAAGGCAGCACGCCTCCCATGCCCGGTTTCGCGCCCTGGCTCAACTTGATCTCAATGGCTTTGACCGGACGCCGATCGATGCATTCTTTGAACAGGCTGAGATTAAAGTTGCCTGCTTCGTCGCGGCAGCCGTAATAGCCTGTGCCGATTTGCCAGATCAGACCGGCGCCGTGATCGTGATGATCGGAAATTCCTCCTTCACCCGTGTTGTGAAGGCATTTAGAAATCGCGCAACCGCGGTTCATGGCTTCCACCGCCGGCGCGCTCAGCGAACCGTAGCTCATGGCCGACACATTGATGACCGAAGCCGGTCGGAAGGCGTGTTTG
Organism: uncultured Planctomycetaceae bacterium; assembly: GCA_964481505.1. Lineage (GTDB taxonomy): Bacteria > Planctomycetota > Planctomycetia > Planctomycetales > Planctomycetaceae > Fuerstiella. The sequence goes on from CAYZYB010000056.1 coordinate 5,969, forward strand.
CGACCGCGAAATTCGCCCAGAATCTTTGCACACGGAATACTGTGAAGTTCGTCGTAGCCTGGCTGCCCCTTGCGAATTTCGGGGAGCGGGAACATTGACTGTTTGATAATCAGATGATTGGGCGACTGCTCAAGGTCGTTGTCCGTGCCAAAGCCGAAATAGTTATTCTGCTTCTTCGCAGATGCATACACCCACGACCGCTGGTCTCGATTAAAGGGGCGTTCTTCGTTGTTCGCGGCGACGATGTACTGGCGAAGTTCCGGGCCAATAAGTTCAAACAGATAACGAAAATGCCCCAGCACCGGGAAGTTGCGCAGAATCGCGTGCTTTTTCTGAAGCAGATCGTAGATCGCAGTAAGAACGAGGATTCCAAGAACAATACCAATGGTCATCCACATTCGTGTGTCTCCCGTATCACAAGCGTCAGTCGTCCGGACAATTGACGGTAGCGTAGAGAGAACATGAGGCTGCGCGAAGCGTAGCACATCACACACTCAGAGTGCCTGAGTCGTTTCATGCAGGCCACAAAACGTTGGGTAAGCAACTCAGCGAGTCGCTCTACTTTGCATATCAGTCGGACGAACTGCTGCCTTTGGAGTCTGATGACTTCGACGACGATTCGCTGCCGGATGATTTTGAATCGGACTTGGTTTCCGATTTGCTTTCGGAAGCTTTTCTGTCTGCCTTCGCGCCCTTTTTGTAGGACTCGCTTCGATAATCCGTTTCGTAGAACCCTGTCCCTTTGAAGATGATTCCACCGCCAGCACTAATTAAACGTTCGGCCTTGTTCTTCCCGCACTCCGGACACTTCTTTGTTGGCTTAGCCGTAATCGGCTGAAAGTCTTCCCATTCGTGATCACAGGCGCTGCAGCGATATTCGTATGTTGGCATAGTTCAGTTGCTATTACTGGAACGTCGTTTATGTCTTTTGAATCGTGAGATCAGGCTTTGGTTTCGGCATCCTCGTCCGACGCATCCCCCGCGGAATCTTCCGGAGTTGGTTCTTCGGGCACAAACGACACCATCACTTTGGCCGGTCGGACAACTCGATCATGAATTTTGTAACCCACTTCAATCACTTGAAGCACAGTCATCGGCTCATGATCTGCAGACGGAATCTGGCTTAGTGCCTCGTGGAAGTTCGCATCAAACGGCTCTCCTTCCGGATTGATCGTTTCGCACGAATTCGATTTCAAGCCTTCGGTGAATTGCTGAGACACCATCTTGATGCCATCGATCAGCCCCTGAGTGTCACCGGACTGCTCAGTGGCCTGGATCGCTCGCTGAAGGTTGTCGATTCCCGGCAGGATGCTGCGTACGACCGGCAATGCCTGGTACTTCATCGCGTCCAGCGCTTCTTTTTGCGAACGGCGACGAAAATTTTCCAGTTCTGCCTGCGAACGCAGAAGCTGATCACGAAGCTCAGCGTTGTCCGCCTTCAACGTTTCCAACTCATCAGTCGGCGATACATCTGCTGACGTTTCGGCAGCGATCGGTTCTTCGAACGCTTCGAATGTCTCGGCAGTCTGATCTTCTTCAGGAGTTTCGTTTTCTTCTGTACTCATGTTTATTCCTTGTCGTCTGCGCCAAGAAAGCTCTTGAGGTGATCGAAGAATGATGATTTCTCCGGCATCACTTCTGCCTGTTCAATCTCCGCCAGCTCCCGCAACAGTTCCGCCTGTCGTCCTTCGACAGACTTTGGCACTTCAATCTGAATTTCAACCAGCAGGTCACCGACGTGGTGCCGCCCATTGGGGTCCGGCATTCCTTTATGGCGCAGTTTAGTGACGTCTCCCGGCTGTGTTCCCGGCCGAACTGTCAGCTTTTCTGCACCGGTTAGCGTCGGCACATCCACCTCCGCGCCCAGCGCGGCCTGTGAGTAAGAAATCGGCACCCGACACAACAGATCCTGGCCATCGCGTTCGAACAGTGGATGATCTTTCACCTTGAAGTTCACGTGCAAATCGCCACGTGGTCCGCCTTTTAATCCGGCCTCGCCTTCGCCGCGAATCGGCATCTGCATGCCATTGTCCACACCGCCAGGGATGTTCACTTCCAGAGTGCTTTTCTTCATCACGCGACCACTGCCGGAACAATCTCCGCAGGGATCTTTGATCGTCTTCCCTTCTCCCTTGCAGGCAGGGCAGGTCGTCTGAACCCGGAAGAATCCCTGAGACTGAATCACCTGACCGTGGCCCCCGCAGGTGTCGCAGTTGATCGCGCTGCTGCCAGCTTTGGCCCCTGAACCCGAACAGGTGTCACACGTTTCACGGCGAGAAATCTCCAACTCCCGTGTGCAACCGGATGCGGCTTCCGGCAGGTCGAGCACGATTGTAGTTTCGAGCGACGCACCTTTACGAGCACCGCCGCGACCACCACGGCCTCGTCCGCCGCCACCACCGCCAAATCCAAACCCTTCGAAGATGTCACCGAATGCACTGAAGATATCGTTGACGTCGTTAAAGCCGCCTCCGCCGCCGCGACCACCAGCCCCCTGAACGCCTGCATGACCGAATTGGTCGTAGCGTGATCGCTTGGTGTCGTCACTCAGAACGTCGAAGGCTTCGGACGCCTCTTTGAACTTCGTAACCGCCTCTTCATCTCCCTGATTGCGGTCCGGGTGATACTTGATCGCCAGCTTGCGATATGCTTTTTTGATCTCATCTGCGGACGCAGTGCGTGACACGCTGAGAATCTCGTAGTAGCAAGTCTGAGTTGCCATTGTCACTTCCGGTCCATGGTTCGAGCGTCGCCGAGTATGTAAATCAGCCGATACAATCGGCAATGCACTTTCAGTTGTGTCCCGACCGATCGTATCGGCTTAGACCTGCTGAGTCATTGTTGCCCGTCATAGAAAACGGGGCACCAAGCTGGTGCCCCGTTGTCGTGTTACGAGTCGAAGCAGAGTACGAACTTATCGCACTGCACCAGCGACTTTAGCCTTCTCACCACCATCCGGATCGTCTGTGCGAGTCACCAGGACCTGAGTGGTCAGCATGAGTCCGGAAATTGAAGCCGCGTGCGAAAGTGCACTGCGAACAACCTTGGCCGGATCCAGAATACCAGCTTTCAGCATGTTGGTATAATCACCGGTCGCCGCGTCATAGCCATCGGCACCCTTCAGCTGTGAAACTTCGTCAGCAACAACCGCACCGTCCATACCTCGGTTGCTCGCGATCTGGCGAATCGGAGCCGTCAGGGCCTTAGCGATGATCTGCCCACCAAGAGCTTCGTCGCCTTCCAGCTTCATCTTTTCAACATCTGCGACAGCTCGCAGCAATGCCACACCACCGCCTGGAAGAATGCCTTCTTCCACAGCCGCACGTGTTGCGTGAAGAGCGTCTTCCATGCGAGCTTTGGTCTGCTTCATTTCTGCTTCGGTAGCCGCACCGACAGAAATAACAGCAACACCACCGGTCAGCTTGGCGAGGCGTTCCTGGAATTTCTCGCGATCGTAGTCGCTGTCCGTCTTTTCGATGTGATCGCGAATCTGCTGAACGCGAGCTTTGATCGCATCAACGTCGCCGGCACCTTCGATGATCGTTGTGCTGTCCTTGGCGATTTCCACTCGGCGAGCTGTTCCCAGTTGAGATAGTTCGACAGTGTCGAGCTTGATCCCGAGATCTTCGGAAATCAGCTGACCACCGGTCAGAACAGCCATGTCACCCAGCATCGCTTTACGGCGGTCGCCGAAGCCTGGGGCTTTCACGGCACAAATCTTGAGCACGCCACGCAGCTTGTTGATGACCAAAGCGGTCAGAGCTTCGCTGTCGACGTCTTCGGCAATGATCAAAAGCTCTTTGCCCGTCTGAGCAACTTTTTCCAGCAGTGGAACAAGTTCACGCAGGTTCGAGATCTTCTTTTCAAACAACAGTATCAGGCAGTCTTCCATGACACATTTCATATCTTCGGCACTGGTGACGAAGTACGGCGAAATGTATCCCTTGTTGAACTGCATTCCTTCCGCGAAGTCCAGCGACGTTTCGTTCGCTTTGCCTTCTTCCACGGTGATCACACCATCTCGACCAACGCGTTCCATGGCGTCTGCGATCATGTCGCCGATGGCACGGTCGTTGTTGGCAGAAATCGCACCGACCTGAGCAACCTGCTCTTTGGAGTTTACCGGCTCAGCCAGTTTTTCGATGCTTTCCAGAGCGACTTCAACAGCCTTGTCGATACCGCGACGAACAACCGTTGGGTTGGCTCCCAGGGAAATGCCACGAAGGCCTTCCTGAAAGATCGCTCGAGCCAGAACGGTTGCGGTTGTGGTGCCGTCGCCAGCGATGTCGCTGGTTTTGCTGGCCACTTCGTTGACCAGTTTTGCACCCATGTGCTCATACGGGTCTTCGAGTTCCACTTCTTTGCTGACCGTTACGCCGTCTTTGGTGACGACAGGATTGCCGAAGCTCTTGTCAATGATGACGTTGCGACCGGTTGGTCCCATGGTCACGGCGACGGCTTTGGCCAGAGTTTCAATACCACTCTGCAGCTTCAGGCGAGCCGGGTCGTCGAACAAAAGTTGCTTTGCCACAGTATGTTGCTCCTTGGTTGAGCGAATTTCAGATTTGAAATATGAGATTCAAAGTGTGAAGTTTCAGATTCGAAACCGTGCAGCAGTCGCTACACAACTTTCGCCAGGATGTCGCTTTCACGAAGAATCTTGACCTCTTCGCCTTCGACTTCGATGTCTGTTCCGCCGTACTTGCCAAACAGAACTTTGTCACCAACAACAACGCTCAAAGAAGCGCGTTCGCCGCTGTCCAGCAGGCGACCAGGGCCAACAGCAACAATACTTCCACGCTGTGGCTTCTCTTTGGCTGCGTCCGGCAGAACGATTCCGCCCGCTGTGGTTTCTTCTGCTTCGTCAGCTTTTACGACAACACGGTCATCAAGTGGATTGATTTTCATCGGGTAAAACTCCGTATCAATTGTGATTGTTTGAGTTATGAAGGCCGCGGGAAACTCAATCCCGATCAGCCAAATCCCGCCTGGCGGGATAATATTCTTCGATAGATGATATTCGGTACCTTGTGCCAGCTTTGCAGAACGACCAACGGGAGTGTTTCTCGATCGGTAGCTCGCATCTGTCGGCGGTCGATACCGTCTACATCATGCCCGGCATGCCACCCATGCCCGGCATTCCGCCCATGCCACCCATACCTGGCATGCCGCCGCCCATTCCGCCCATGCCACCCATACCGTCGTGGTCATGGTGATGGTCGTCGCCGCCTGGTTCTTCTGTGACAGGTTCTTCTACAACAATGCAGTCCGTTGTCAGCAGAAGGGACGCGACACTGCAGGCATTCTGCAGAGACGTTCGAACAACTTTTGCCGGGTCAACAACGCCAAAAGCGATCATGTCGCCATACTGGTCGTTCATCGCGTCGTAGCCGTGGCTGGCTTTCTTTTCTTTCTTCACGCGATTGGCAACCACAGCACCATCAAGACCAGCGTTGGACGCGATCATGCGAAGTGGCATTTCCAGAACGTTGGTGATCAGTTCTGCACCCAGAGCTTCGTCGCCCTTCAAGCCCAGAGCTTCGATGGCACCACCACATCGCAGCAAAGCCACGCCACCGCCAGGAACGATCCCTTCTTCGATCGCAGCTCGCGTTGCCGCCAGAGCATCGTCAACGAGGTCTTTGCGCTCTTTCATTTCCGTTTCGGTCGCAGCACCAACTTTGATCTGTGCGACACCACCAGCCAACTTGGCCAGACGCTCCTGAAGCTTTTCGCGGTCGTACTCGCTGTCCGTACTTTCGATTTCGCGACGAATCTGTTCGGCTCGACCTCCGATATCGCCCTTCTTGCCGCCGCCTTCAACGATGACGGTCTTGTCAGCGTCGATGCGAATGCTCTTGGCTGTGCCAAGATCTGACAACTGAACGCTGTCCAGCTTGATACCCAGATCTTTGAAGAACGCCTTGCCGCCTGTCAGCACAGCGAGGTCTTCGAGCATGGCTTTGCGGCGATCGCCGTAGCCGGGAGCCTTGACGGCCGCCACTTTAACGATGCCACGCATTT
>CAYZYB010000057.1:0-11804 GCA_964481505.1 uncultured Planctomycetaceae bacterium
TGACCATCATCTGCGGATGAAACGGCGGCTGCCCCGCACTGGGGTTCCTGTAACGTTCAAAGAACGGCGAGAGGTCCATCTCACCAACCACATCGAGCAGGAAGTAAACCAGGTGCCCATCATCGAGCCAATCTCTGGGCGAAGGCGGCAGCAACCAAATCTGATCCGGCGACCAATTCCGAAACTTCTTACTCATCCCTGACGACCCCAAGCCAAAAATTCACGCTCAAAAACAATGCAATCCAGAACAACGCCTTCTTAACCCATCTCCCCAACGAAAACCAGGTCGGTGCGAATTCCTGGACAGGCTCCTAGGGCTATGTCCAAAAAACGCCGGAGGATCTGACGACTCCTCAGCAAAACGTGCCCATCTTTCATGGCAATACGTCAGCGGACGACGCTCCGGTCAATGGACATGGGGTTTGGGCTGCCCTGCGACCGAGACACGGTGTGGGTTTCAAGTCGGACGGGACAGCATACAGCTACTCGAATCGTTTTGGTGTCGAAGTTAGCATCGCGCGGACGATGCATAGTCAGTATGCTGATCGGCGAGTCGCGATCATCAAGTACTCGCGTGGCGGAACGTCGATCGCTGCAGAAGCTGTGGGGAAGTTTGGTTGTCGGGAACCGGATTTCAAGGGGCGAAACGGCGTAAATCAGTACGATCACTTTCTCGCGACCCAGTGACACGCGCATGCTGACTCCGACATTGATCACAATGGCACCCCTGACCGTCTATGTCCGTAAGGCATCGTATTGATGCAGGGAGAAAGTGACGCTCACTATTCTTCGGAGATCGCAGAGCAATATCAGGCGTACCGACGACGGTTAATGGATCTCATTCGCGCATCGTTTCGGCACGACGATATTCCGGGTATGATTAAAAGGATTTCGTATTCCAACAAAACGCCACCAAGCTGGAAGCATGGTGAAATCGTTCGAGCGGATCAGGAAGCGTATGCAAAAGTGGACTCCAAAGCTGCGGCCGTGGTGTCTACAAACGATTATGGATAGAGGATGTTGCAACCGTTTTTCAAAGTAAAGCGACTCTGCGAGTCACTTACCGAACATTCTGTGCCCCACATTACTCCAACGCGTCGTCATGGGACAAAGGGGGAGGGATAGTGAATTCGTGGGCGAAGACTGTTAGACTCTTTTCCGACCGCTGCGACAAGGTCGCAGCTCTTACGCATTTCCCTGGATCCGGATGGTCATGCCCACTGCACACACCATCGACCTTGTGGTCGTTGCCGCCTATTTGATCGCAGTGACGGTCGTCGGTTGTCTGGTGTCTCGAAGGTCGCAATCGGCGACACATTTTATGTCCGCTGGTGGAAGCCTGCCGGGCTGGGTTGTCGGACTTTCGATTGTTGGCACTTTCGTCAGCAGCATTAGCTTCATCGCGAATCCGGGAAAAACGTTCGGCGGCAACTGGAATCCATTCGTCTTCTCGCTGTCACTGCCATATGCGGCCCTGATCGCGACCGTTTTCTTTGTTCCTTTCTTTCGAAATTGTGACAGCCTTTCTGCCTACGAACATCTCGAACAACGCTTCGGAGCGTGGGCGCGGTTGTATGCCGCAGTTTTCAACGTGCTGTATCACGTTGGCCGCGTCGGTACGATTCTGTTCGGTGTGTCACTTGCCGTTTCTGCTTTGATCGATGTGCCGATAAGCGTCATTATCGTTGGGCTGGGAATTCTGGTGATCGTTTATACGCTGTTGGGAGGTATCGAAGCGGTGATCTGGACCGACGTCGTGCAGAGTGTCATTCTGATCGGCGGCATGTTGATCTGCGCTGCCGTGTTGATCATGAAAGTGTCCGGCGGTGTATTTGGAATCATCGCCGGAGCACAGTCGCCAACTGTCAACAAGCTTTCGCTTGGAACGTTGCAGCCGGACTTTGCCGTTTCGTCGTTCTGGACGGTACTGATCTTCGGTTTTGTTATCAACCTGCAGAATTTCGCAGCCGACCAAACTTACGTACAGCGATACTTCACGGCGAAGACTGAACAGGAAGCCAAACGCAGTGTGTGGATGGGAGCGATTGCCTACCTCCCGATATCAGCCGTGTTGTTCTTTATCGGGACAGGACTGTACGTGTTCTACTCCAGCAACGCCGTTTTGCCGGAAGGCACGGCTGCGGATGCGGTCCTTCCACACTTCATCATGACCCAACTGCCCACGGGATTGTCCGGTTTGCTCATCGCTGCGATTCTTGCGGCAGCAATGAGCACCGTGGATTCTTCGCTCAACAGCTCAGCCACATTGCTGTTGTGCGACGTCAGAAATCGCTTCTTTTCTAAATCAGAACGCAACATTGATGGCACCCTGCAACGCAACGATGCCGCTGAACTTCGCTTTCTGCGACTGGCCACTATCGTCCTTGGAACTGCTGGCGTGACCGCAGCGTTAGCGATGACCGGTGTGAAGCAGATTCTGGATGTCTGGTGGCAGATCTCCGGAATTTTAAGCGGCGGCACATTGGGGCTGATTCTGCTGGCTCGCTTCACAAATTCACAGGGAAGCCGCGGTGCTGCGACCGGTGTCGTTGCAGGAATCATCGCCACGGCGGTCATTGTCATTGGCAACATGGCGCAGCCGCCGACGTGGCTGTTGCCAATCAGAAACTCAGTGTTATGCGTGGCGGACTATCTGCATCCGTTGATGGCGGTTGTTGTCGGAACAGGAATGGTTTTATTGTGCGGCGTGTTGTTTTCGCGACGTAGTGGGAGCTAAAACAAACTGCGTTTATTTCGCAGGCGCGAAGTTTTCGACAATCTTTCGCGCGGCTCGCAATCCATCGACAGCCGCCGTCACAATTCCGCCTGCGTAGCCAGCGCCTTCGCCTACCGGATAGACGCCTGGCATGTCGGGGATCTGCCATGACTGGCGATCGCGGTCAATTCGCACTGGCGAGCTCCCGCGCATCTCCGGGCCTACCAGAACCGCGTCCGGCAGGTATTTGCCTTTCCATTTTTCGTTCATCACCGGCAGCCCGGCGTGAATCGCCTTCAGGATGACTGGTGGCAAAACTTCGTTCAGATTCCGCGGCGCAATTCCACGCTGGTACGAAGATGGGATTTTTTCTGCCGCTGCGGGAGTCGTGTTACTCAGAAAATCTGTGGCGCGCTGCACGGGAGCATCGTAGCTTCCTCCCGTCAGCTGAAACGCCAACGATTCATACTTCCGTTGGACCTCAACGCCAGCCAGCGGATGAGTACTGCCCAAGTGTTCCGGGTCCAGCGTGACAACCAGCCCGCTGTTGGCAAACGGAGTGTCGTGCCGCGAGTTGCTCATACCGTTTGAACAGTACATATTTGGCTCAGAAACGCTGGGAATCACGATCCCCCCTGCGCACATGCAAAACGTGAACAAATCCCGTTCGCCCTTTGCCACAAGCGTATAGTCTGCAGCGCCCAGTTGTTGAAGATACTCAGGCCGACCGTATTTATGTTCGTTGATCAACTGCTGCGGCTGTTCGATTCGGAGTCCCAGCTGGAACGCTTTCTGTCGCAGTGGTAACCCGGCGTCCAGCAGCATGCTGTATGTGTCGCGAGCGCTATGCCCCATTGCCAGAACGACATGTTGAGTGCTCATGAACCCGGATGACGTCTCCAGCCCGGTCAACTTATGATCCTGAAAGCGAATCCCTTCCAGTCGACAGCCGAAACGATATTCGCCCCCCAGCGCTTCGATCTTGCGGCGGTAGTTGCGACAGATCATCGGCAGCTTATTGCTGCCAAGATGCGGTCGATGTTCGTAAGTCAACGATGGGCGGCCGCCGCAATCGACAAAGCTCTGCAACACCCAATCGACATCCGGTCCGGTAATTCGGCACGTGAGCTTTCCGTCACTGAAACAGCCAGCGCCGCCTTCGCCGAACAGGTAATTGTTCTCGTTGTCGTGCTCGCCACCGGAATCGAACTTTCGGATCGCGGGCACTCGTTCTTTGACCGCAAGTCCGCGTTCCAGGATAATTGGGCGGAAGCCTTTGATGGCCAGATAGTATCCTGCCAGCAGTCCAGCCGGACCGGACCCCACGATGATGGGACGAAACGGCAGCGGCGCGGTACCGGGTGCGGGGTCGAAGAACGGTTTCCGTTGATACTCCTGGACCTGGACGCCTGAACTGTCTTTTGGCGATGCGCCTTCAGGAAGGTCGACCACCAGCGAATAGACAAACCGCAGAGTGTCGCGCTGCCGAGCGTCGAGGCTCTTGCGGATGATCCTGCAGGACCGAATCTCGTCGACAGCCAGGCCCAGCGTTTTCGCAGCGCGAGCGGGCAGTTCGGCTTCGGGTTCTTCGACCCGGGTTTGTAAATTCGTGATTCGCAGCAGCATTTTCGTGTTCCGGCAGGAATGCGCTGCGTGATGGTATCCGTCGGTAGACTCAAGTCATGCCCGAAGAATTGCTTCCTGCGAAGAAAGCCGAAAATGTCAGTGGATGATCCAATCTACGAGTCTGCCTTGGAAGCAAAGCGGTGCTCGTCAACCGTTTGTGGATCTCTTCGAGGTACGTTCGTGGGACAGGCTTTTAACCTGCCAAAGCGACCCGAATCCAACTCCTCACATTAAGTAAACCATGCAAAGACCAAGTTACAAACCTGTTCCGGTACGAAATCGACAACCCGTTGACGACTTCCACACCATGGGATGATCCGGATCGCTATTAGAAGGGGCTGGATTCAAGAACCGCCTGAGCTCCCACAGTCGTCGAGGCTTTGGTGCCGGACGGAGTGATCAGATGAGCGTAGATTCGAAGTTCGATGTCTTCGCTCATAAAACGAGCCGAACCGTCGCACATGGTGACGGTGACACCGCCGGGGTGATTTGAATTCGGAAACGGGCGGATTTCTTCAGGCCCGCTCTTTGCTCCATTAATGACCGCAAATGGATAGCGAGGATCCAACGGTGCTTCGTCGTAATAGGTCGCTGCGGTCAGTCCGGTAGCAGATCCTGTGACATTCAGAGGATCGAGCGGATACACGAAGGTGCAGATCTTCGCTCGCGGATCGCCCCAGAATTGATTTGCGCCAGCATTGATGTTTTCGGTCACAAGAAGCGTGTTGCTGCCGCCATCGTAGATCGAATCGATTCGCTGGCTTGCGTTCTTTGCTGGAGTGGGACTACCGTCAGCGTTTTGGTCGAGGATCTGTTCCCACATGACGCCGGATCGTTGCGAAATTATTTTGTCCTCGTCGTCGTTACTTCCACCAGCCTGATTGAAGTCAAGGTCAGTGTCGAACGACAAATGTATGTTGCTTCCGCCGGTCCAGCCTGCGCCGCCAGGCACCAGTCCTGAAGTGTCAATATTGGCGTAGCCAACGTTTACCACGTAACTCAGTACGCCGGTACCGACATCGTCTGACAGATCGTCCGGGCATTTCAAAATGCTCATGTCAAATTCGGAAATCAGTTCCAGGTTATCCTGTCCGCCCGGGCCATTCACATTGCCGTCATGGACATCCTCAAAGTTCCAACGGTCAAAAATATTCTGTCGATCCAGCTCGGGCAGAATCGCAACCACCCAGCTTCTCAACGCACTTCTTCCGGTTGTCCATGTCCCGTCCGGGTTCTTTCGATCTCCCCAAACTCCGTACGCCGGGAACTGATTGTTTCTGTTCTTTGACGCATATCCATGAAGAGCCAGGCCGATCTGACGATTTCGGTTCAGGCATTGCGTTCGGCGGGCGGCCTGGCGAGCGCTCTGTACCGCTGGCAGAATCAGTGACATCAGAACTGCGATGATTGAAATCACCACCAGCAGTTCAATCAGTGTAAAACCGCGTCGGTCGGTGGAGTCTATTGCGGCGCTTGGTCTGCATTTGTGCATGGTTTTGCCTCAACATCAGAGTGAATCGTCGGAAGTGCGAGAGGAAGACTCCCGCAACCGCTGCCCACTGGTCTATATTGGCAATTTTCGCGCCGATGTCGATTCTAATTCGAACTGCATTTTCTGAAGACGCGAAAATCAGTGCCCTTTACAATTCCTACAGACGTCTCCAGCTGCGCATTGTCACAGTCAGATGGGCAGTGAATTTTGATTTGCGTAACTTGTTGAGTTACTGCAAAAGTATCACAATCCCAGGGTGGGAGTGTGGCACGCTGCAGGTGCGGGTGGTCCGTTACCTCGCAATCCGACTGGGAAGCCCGCTTCTGTAACCACTACTCTAATCCGAAATCTCCAGGGAGAGTCCTTCGTGAACGACGACATTGACCTCAAAGAGCTCTTTCCCGAAATGGAACCGATTGCTTCAGCTCCATCGTTGTTCTGCATCAATGGGTGCGGCTTACGGTTGTATGGGCGGCGCGACTTCGATGCCAACACCGGCACCTACCTCATCACGCAGTGTTTCACTCTGTTGTTTATTCCGTTGTTTTGCCTGAAGACCTTTCGCGTGGTTGATCACCCGAATGGAGGCTGGTCCATCATCGGTCGTGAACCGATGTCGATGCTGGCCAAGGGCTGGTCATTGCTTATGGGGTGGCTGATTGTCGCTGGTGTTGGATTCGGAATGTGGAAGAGCCACACCAGTAGCCCGGAGTACATCGCCGCGCGGCAAATGGAATCGGCGCAGCTTGCGGAGGAGTCGGGTAATTGGCAGGCAGCGGCCGATCAATACCAGGGCGTCGCCATGGGGACGACCAGTCACAAGTCACAGGCGCTTGCTGATTTTGGCCGGATCGTCGATGCAAACATTTCACAATGCAATCTCGAAGACGCCAAATCCACGATCGGCCGTGCGGTCGATCTTGGTATGACGACTGGCCAGGAGTTTTCCACGCGAGTGATTCACGATTTTGCCGGCAAGGCCGTCGAGACGCACCGTGCTGAGTCACCAGCGGAATGCCGCCTCATACTGAAGCAGGTAGAACCGCTGGTGGTGAAAGCGAAGGAACCAGGAGAATCGCGAAAGTGGATCACGACAGTTTCTCACGAACTCCTTGAGGCTGCTGTGTCTTTGCCGAATCCATCCATCGGCCTGGTGGTTGATCTCGCGACGATTCTTGAGACCGAAGGTGATTTCGAACGCTGCGAAGAAATTCTCTCCCCGCGAAAAACGGAGCTTGGAACAACTGAAGGAGCGCGAATCCTCGGGCAAATTTACTCACGCCGCAGCGACATGGATTCCGCATACGAATTGCTGATGCCATACATGACGGAACGACTGGGCCGTTTACAGCAGGTCAACCAAAGTCTTGAAAAGACTTACGAATCGATTCAGAAGTCCGCCGTCACCGCACTGCAGAACGGTCAGGCGCCCGAACAGTTTTACACGCGTTATGACGCCGCCAATGAAGAGGAACAGAACAATCTGGTGTCGGAGTACATTATGCAGCGTGTTGAAGAAAATGGGCAAATCAAGACTCTGCAATCGCAAATTATGGAACTCAGCGGCGCGATTCCGGCCGCGATCGATCTGGGAATTCTTCAGTTACAGAGAGCGCGCCAGGAATCGGATGTCGGCAAACGTAAGCAGGAACTTGAGCAGGCAGAAAAGACGTTTCTGGCTGTCCGCGGGCAGTTGGGCGAAACAGACAGCTATCGGCTATTTCTCGGTCAGGTGTACTTCTGGATGGAACGCCAGGACGAAGGCCGCGTTTTGTTTGATAAGTTACTGGAGGAGAACACGTCCGACGAAATCCAGTTGCAGGTCGCCAGTGTTTATCGACAGGTTGGAAGCATCGCCGACGCGCGTCGTTTGTGCGAGAAGGTGTATGAGTTTTCACGCGACGACAAAATGCGAATCGCCGCCGCTTCGCTGCGATCTGTGATGCACGAAGATGTCGATGATCAGATTCTGTGGCTCGGTCGTTGCGACCAGAAAAACGACACTTCGCGAATCAATCTCAACTGGGCAAAGGCTCAGAAGGCCATTCAGGATGGCAACGACGACGAAGCCATTCGACTTTGCCGTCTCGTGGTCGAAGGGTATGAAACTCAGATTGAAACGGCCGCCGCGCTCAACAACGAAGCTCTGGCCTGGTTTAGCCTGGCCAGGCTGGAAGAAGAGCCGGCAAGTTTTAATCGTGGCCTCGAAAAGATGGAGCGAGCCATGACGCTCGATCCTGAGGACAGTCTGCTGCTCAGGAACAGCACCGACGTTATTTTACAGGCCGCAGTTCGGGATGTCGTCAAAGACAAACTCGACCTCAAAGTTCTCAAGGCCAGCGAATCGTTGCGGCTGATCGGCTATCTGTACGAAGACGAAGCTCAGTTCGAAGAGATCGCAGAAGGCCTGAGAAACCACCCCGGTATTCGCAGAGCGACAGAAAACTTCGAGAAGCTAACGGTGTTGGCTCCAAGGTCAACCCACGGTTGGACGCAGTTGCAATCCATCTATGGTTATCTTGATGACGACGAAAGACTGAAGAAGATGGCGAAACGTCTGGAAGATGCGGATCTTGACCAGACAGATAGCGACCGAAACTATCAAGTCCTGAAAAACGGAGAAATGGACGATGTCTACAGGTCACACAGCAACACGTCGGCAGAATTCAACCGACAGGTTGTGGCGAATCGTCGGGCGAATCCAGACGCTACGTTTGCCGTTGCTGTTGGTGAGCAAATCGACGCTCATACCATGCTTACGTTGTTGGGAGACACCGTAGATCTTGATGCCGACGCAACACTTGCCGTTAGTGCTCATGAAGCCATTCCCTGCAGCGGACTCAATCAAAAAATCACCGCTACTCACTTCGCTGTTGTTTTGCATTCTACGAAGACGCAGTCGACCGAGTGTAGTCAGCTGTGCGAACAGTATGGCCGCGTGTTGTCGACTGAAGTGCTCTTGTTACTTAGCTTGCAAAAGGACAAGAGCCTTGTCGAAAAAGTCCGCCAGCATCCGCGATATTCCGCACTGATTCAGTCGATCCAGTTGAGAATGCAACACTTCCCGGAGAACGCTTCCGCCACTCGCTATCTGCTGATGCAGATGCTCTCTGAGAACTCGATCGCCGCCGAGTGCCGTAAGCGATTGCTGGACGACGACATGGTATCGGTCAAACGACGATTGGTGACGATCCTGACACCAATGGCTCGGAGTCCCTTGATGGATAACTTCTGGTTCTACACGCTCGCCAGGAAGCCAGACCTGGCAGCGGAGACGCTGGAACTCCTGCGAGCTGTCGAGCCGGATGTGGCGCAGATGATTTCGAATCAGTAGACGACCGGAATGAACGGCAAGTGCTACGGCAGCGTTGTGGTGAACACTTCCGTAAAGACAAACGTCGTTCCCAGTCCCGTGAGCAATGCGAGTTGCAGCAATGTCAGCCAGTGTTCGCGTTGCCATTTCGTCATGAGTGCTCCAATGATGAAGACCATCAGTCCCGTTGCGATGGCAAACGGAAGCCAGTGCTGTCCAAGTGCATAGACGTAGCTCGCGAGGACCAAAAAACAGGCTACCGCCGTCATTGGACGACGGACGAAGTTCTTTTGGCTAATCGAAATCCCAGCCGCACTGTCGTCTTCTTCTGTGGCTTCGTTTTTACGTAGAAACGTATCCAGCTGCATCGCAAGAAAAAGGGCGACGACAATTCCACCGACCCATGCCGCAAAATCGGGGATCGTGTTGTTCCGCTCGACAGTCGAACCTTCCACCGCCGCACTGACAGCACTTTCGAAGGCTGACGACGTATCGTTCAGAAACGTCGACAGTGGAGCTCCACGAGTGTACTTGAGATCGACTCGCAGTCGCGTTAGTTCCTCTTTCACAGTTTCGCTCTGCATCGCTTTTTCCAGAGCGTCGGCAAGGAGTGTGATGACGTCCGGCGGTGTGCCTTTGGGAGCCCACCAATAATTTGCGTTGTCCAACGTCACCGCGACGTCCTGTTCCAGTGACGTTGCGACTTCCGGAATCGCTTCGTGACGCTCGCGACTGAGGACTGCAATGGCGCGTATGTTTCGGTCGCTTGGCGTACCTTCCGCAGAACGGAAATCCAGATATTCTGGTAGAGAAAAAATGGCGGCTGACAGGTGACCACCCAGAATGCTGGCATAGCGATCTGCACCGCCGTCGGCTGAGACGATACTGAACTGAGCTCCTGGAACAGATTTTTCCAGCTGCAGCGTGGCGAAGTACGCGGGAGCTCCCTGATTAGCGCCGAAGGTCAGTTGCTTGGGCGATTCTTTTGCGGCATTCAGTAAGTCCTGGAGTCCGGTGTACGGTGAGTCTTCTCGCACGATGATCACCATCGCCTGGGAGCCGGTGAGTGCGATTTGTTCGAAGGCTTCCGGTCCGTAGTCGACAGTCTCCGCAATTTTTGCTGTGATAATGGCGTTGTGGTGGCACAGAATTCTGTAGCCATCCGGCTTTGCATCTTTGACGTCACGGCTGCCGATCGTGCCACCACCACCCTTGACGTTGATAATGACCAGCGGATGAGGCAGCAGATTTTCTTCGACGAATCCCTTTTGCAGCGTGCGGACAAACGTGTCGGAACCGCCGCCTGCTGGATAGGGCACGACAACTTCAATCGGCCGATTAGGATACGGAGCTGCGTTGTAGCGAGCCATTTCTTTGGGCACCCACCAGAGGCTGAGCAGAAGAATGGCAACCCAACCAGCGCCTTTCATCAGTCGACTCACTGTCATCGCGCTGCCCTCCGGTTTTTCAGTTGTTGTCGAACAAACGGAGCGAACAGCATCCCGATGGCCACCGTGAGAAATGTGAGCGATATCGGGTTCTGCACGATTGGCCAGAAGCTCCCATCTGATCCCTGCAGCCCAAAGCTGAGATGCTTTTCTGCAATTGGTCCAAGGACGAATCCAATCACAAACGGGGCCAATGGAATACGTCTAAGCTCCAGAAAAAAACCAAGCAGCCCAAAGCCCAGCATGACCCAGACATCGAACAATCGATTGGACAGTGCAAACGAACCGACAACGCAGAAGCAGAGAATTATCGGCAGCAAATAGGGTTTGGGCAGCCGCGTGACCTTTGCAAGCAGACGCATCGAACACAGCATGATGGCGGCCATAGCAATGTTCGCCAAAAACATTGCGCCCATGATTGTGTAAACCATGGTGGGACTTTCTTCGAACAGTCGTGGCCCAGGTTGCAGCCCGTGAATCACAAGTGCTCCCAGCAATACGGCCTCCATCACACTGCCCGGCAGTCCCATGGCAATAAGCGGAATCAATGCACCTCCGATTGTTGCATTGTTTGCGGCTTCAGCGGCTACCACGCCGTGTTCGTGTCCAGTGCCGAACTTCTCCGGTTCATCAGAAACGCTGCGAGCCACCGAATAAGCTGTCACGGAACCGATATTTGCCCCGATGCCGGGCAAAATTCCGATCCATGTGCCGATGACCGACGAACGGATCAGATTCCAGAAGTAGCGGAAGAAATCTGCCGGCGTCAGCCAAACACTTTCGCTGCCAAGTTCGATCGGCTCGCCTTTTTCTTCTACGTTGATGATGTCTCGAAGTATCTGATTGATCGCGAACAGGCCAATCAGCACTGGCAACAGCTGAAAGCCATCATTCATGTTTGTGATACCAAACGTCAGGCGAGTTTCTCCTGTCGCCGGGTTCAAGCCAGGCATTGCGAGGAAGATTCCAAGGAAGCCTGAGAACAAAGATCGTGAAAGCGACTTGCCACCAATCGTCGCAATCAGGACTAACGCCATCATCACCAGAGAAAAGTACTCGAACGGACCAAAGCTGGACGACAGCCGAGCGATCGGATTGGTTAGCAGTACCAGAAACGACCAGGATACCATTCCGCCCGCGAACGATGCCATGATGCCCAGCCCGAGTGCTCGCCCAGGCTTCCCCTGCCTGGCCAGGGGATATCCATCG
>CAYZYB010000058.1:0-11789 GCA_964481505.1 uncultured Planctomycetaceae bacterium
GGAAGATTCGACGCTACGGTTCACCGAAGCCAATGGGAATCCGATTGCTGTCGGGGACCAGGACGCTCGTCTTGGCACAAACCAGCTTACAGTGACCTTAGTTGCTAACCACGGATCTGTCGCTCTTGGTGGAGCGGCCATGAATGCGGCGGGGACAGCTGTTCGATTCCCGGATGGCACAACGCTTTTGGGTGGCGTGCCAATTGGTCAGAACTTTGATGTTGGCGGAGTTACGTACACCTTTGTGGATGCTGCTCAGGGCGTGACTTCAGTCACCAATCCGATCGCCATTAATGTTACTGACGATGCCGCAACCGTCGCTCAGGCTGTTGCTGACACACTTAACCTTCAGGTTGCTGCTGGTACCGCAACAGCCGCCGGCGATGAAGTGACGTTAGTAACAGTCACCGCCAGCCTGCCAGTCGTTTATTCTGAATCCTCAGTTGTCGCGACGAAGTCAGAGTCGCTGGTCGTTCGCGCCGGAGCAGCCCCGGCAGATGCTGTTGGTGCAGACGTTATTGGCGAACAATTTGCGATCGGTGGACCGTCGATCACTTCGACCTTCTTCACGATTGTCGAATTCGACGCGTTGAATCCAGCTGCTTTCGATGAGATTCCCGTCCTGCCGACAGATACTGCTGCCGTTGTCGCGGGGAAGATTCGTGACAGAATCAACGAAGTTAACAATTTAGGCCATCTCGATCCGGCAGCTGCCTCGGTAACGGCTGACACAGTCACGTTGAATGGATTCCACTTCATCGATACCGATGGGACTCAGATCAGCGTCAGCGGCCAGACAATCACGACTCCGGCGGGATTCGTCGCCATTGGCGAAGAATTCACTGTCGATGGTGACCTGTATCGGATCGTTGACACGAATGTTGTCACGACGCCAAACCTGAATCCAGCGATAGGAACGGTGGAAGTTGCTGTTGATCCCGCCGACATTCCTGAAAACGTGGCGCTGGCCGTCGCTGGGGCGCTGAACACCATCGTGGGAGCTTCCACGGCAACCGTGCTTGACAATGTTGTCACGATTGCTGGTCCTGTGCCTGGAGAAATTATTCCACTCACTCTGTCCGGCAGCACGCTCACAATAACAGACGGTGCGACCATTATTGGTGAGCACATTAGTGTTGGGAGTGAAGTCTTCACGTTCGTTGATGCGGCAGACTTCGTTGCCTTCCCGGCACAACTTGGTGCGAATGAAATCGTCATAAATACAACGGACACTGCGGCTGATGTTGCACTTGCGACCGCGACCTTCCTCAACGGATTCTTCGGTGCAGGCACCGCTGTCGCCGCCGCGGACGTTGTTACATTGACCGGTGTCGATGCAGAAGACTCCCTGGTTACCATTGTTGGAGAAGTTCCCGATCTCAACCTGGCGTTGTCGGGCCTGCAGTTCGTCGCTGAGCCGGATTACTTTGGCCAGGCTTCTCTCTTAGTCGCCACTGAAGACTTCGGTCAGTTTACGTTCGATCCGGCAAACCGCGTGCATTTGCAGGACACGGATCTGATTCCAATCGACATCACTCCGATGAATGATCCACCGGTCATCGATCCAGTGGCCGACGTCAGCATTCTGGAAGATGAAGATCTGAATCCTGCAGATTCGATGCTGGATGAACACAGCGTGCCACTCGATGGCATCGCCGCCGGTCCACTTAACGAACGCGAAATCGTGACGATCGCGTCATCGCTGGCAAACACAGCCAACGTCGCTGTGGCCAATGGCGAACGCGTCATCGGCCGAAGCCTTATTGTGGACGGAACAACCTTTACATTTGTCGACAGCGGTGTTGTGACAACCCCATCCGCTGTAGAGATTCCTGTGCAGCTGACGGACGACACCTTCGCTGTCGCCACCGCGCTGGCGACGACAGTCAATCTTCAGCGGGGAGACAACGTCGCGCGTGCTGCATTCAATTTTGTGTCATTCAGTGACGTGGTCGTTACCGGACCTGGGCCTGACTCTCCATTTGCAGTGACCGATCAGGACGATCTGATTGCGACGCTGACTGTTGATTACACATCACCAGACCGCACCGGCGCTGTTCGATTTACTCCGGCAGCGGATGCTTTCGGGATCGTTGACGTCATCCTGACCGTTACCGACGCCGGGCTGGACAACATTCCGGGCAATGCGGACGACGTATCTTCGGAAGAACGATTCACAGTCACTGTCGAACCAATTAACGACGATCCGACTCTGGACGTCATTGCGGATGTCACTATCAGTGAAGACCCTGATCTCGACATGAACGGCCTGAACGATGTTCAAACAGTCGCTCTGACTGGAATCACGGCACGCCCGGACAACGAAACCGAAGATCTTGCCGTCACCGTTGCACTGGCTCCGACCGCCATCGTTGTGTTTGCGACTGGCGAAAACGTTATCGGTCAAACACTGACCGTAAACGGCGCAGCGTTTGACTTCGTCGATCTTGCTGCGGGAGCACCGACAGGAAATCAGATTGGTGTCAACCAAACAGACAGAACGCAGGATGTCGTCAACGCGGCAATGGCCGTCGTCAACGCAGCCTTCCCAGGTCTGGCACAGGGAACTCAGAATTCGCTTGCCCTGAAAACTGATTCAGCAATGGTTTCCGGTGGGACAAATGATTCCTTCGAAATCTTCAGTGAACTCGATCTGATTGAGTCCACGAATATCGTTTACAACTCCCGAGACAATTCCGGAGCGTTCGAATTCACGCCGCGACGGCATCACTTCGGCGGTCCGGTTGATGTCACCATCACGGTGACAGACGCGGGACGGGACGGCATTGCGGGCAATGCAGATGACCAGTTTACACAGCGCACCTTTGCGATCACCGTTGATCCGATCAACGATGATCCGACGATTGATCCAATCGCTGACCGAACAGTCAACGAAGACGATCCGGAAACAACAATCAACCTGACAGGGATTACTTCCGGCCCAACAGTCGCGGGCCCGGAAAACGAACTGGAAGATGTGCGAGTCACTGCGACTCTGCTGAACACAACCTCTGTGGCGATCGCTATCGGAGCGAATGTTGTGGGGGAAAGCGTCACCATCGGAGGCGAAGTCTTCACCTATGTGGATTCAGCCATTGTCACTACGCCGACCGCGAATCAGATTCCGGTCGACACCACACCAGCCACGTCGACAGCCATGGCGACTCAGTTGGTTGCTGAAGCCACGGCAAATGTCGCCAACGCTCACCCTTCACTGGCGGGCAACCCGGTTTCGTTCTTTGAGAACACCTTTACGACAGCGTTGCCGATCGTCACGACAAATACCGAAGCCTTCGCTGAAATGAACTCGGCGAACATCATCAGTGCTCCGATCGTTGATTACATCTCTCGCAATCCAACAGATACCGGAGCGATTCGATTTACACCAATTGGCAATGCCTTCGGTGAAGTCATTGTGAGCGTGGAGGTTACAGACGCCGGTGTTGACGGCATCTTTGATAACGACCCGGTAAATGCCCCGGCAATCGACGAGTCTGACGACAACAACAGCATCACGCTGCAGTTTGTGATTCGCGTAACGCCGGAAAACGATCAGCCGACGATGACGCAGATTGTCAACCAGATAACGGCAGAAGCCACCACCGAACAGACGGTTTCTCTGAACGGCATTAGTGCAGGCCCAACAAACGAACTCGAAGACATCCGGCTGTCGTCGCAACTTCGCGATACCACAACAGTCGTGTTACCAACTGGTGACAGGGCTATTGGTGAGGTCATTACCATTGGCGGTGTTGCATTTGAATTCGTGGATGCTTCTACTCCTGGCGTTCCTGCACCGAATGAGATTCCGGTCAGCCAGACAGATTCCACGTTTGAAGTTGCGTTTTCGGCATCTGCTGTGATCGAAAACATGCTGGGTGTTGACACCGCGATTCCATGGAGGAACACGATCAACACGCCGCTGACAGTTGTTCTGCCACCGGCGACTGGTGTTGCGGCAACGACACACTTCTCTCAAATGCCGTCGAATAGAATCGTTCGCGACCTGGCAATCGATTACGTTTCTCGTGATGCCAGCGGCAACTTCCGATACACGCCGTTCGACAACGAAGCATTCGGTGTTGTTACGGTCACAATCACGACTGAAGACGCTGGTGTAGACGGCATCTTTGGTACAGCGGACGACCAGTCAATCGATCGAGACTTCACCATCACTGTCGATCCGGTCAACGACACCCCAACACTGGATCCGATTTCCAACGTTGTCATAACGGAAGATATCGACGGGAACACTGATGGCTTCACCGACGAACAGTCCGTGACTCTCACTGGTATCCACCCACAGTCCGGGATCGTTGCAGGTTCTCCAGGAAACGAACTCGAAGCCCTGCGAGTCTCTGCGGCTCTTGAAGACACGACCATCGTGGCCTTTGCTGCTGGAGACACGATCATCGGCGAAACGCTGACGATCGCCGGCACCGCGTTTGAATACATCGATGCTGCGGGAATTCCAGCTTCTGGAAATCAAATCGCTGTCAATCGAACAGACTCAACTCAGGCCGTTGCTGCGGCATCGCAAGCTGCCATCAACGCTGCCGGTCTGCCTGGGATTTCTGCCACAGCCACTGAGAACAGCGTCGCACTTACCGTCAGTTCCGCAGCCGTAACGGGGACGGACCTGGTGGACGGCTTTGCAATTCGAAATCAGAACGACATCGTGACTGGTCTCGCGGTCGACTACAATTCGCGTGACACCACCGCCACACTCCGTTTCACTCCAGGAGAACATCAGTTTGGTGGACCAGTCACAGTGACTGTCACCACTCTGGACGCGGGGGTTGACGGAATCTTTGAAGACAATCCGACAACACTACAGAATGAGGCGGCGGACAACCTGTCGACTCAGCAGCAGTTCACGATCACCGTGACTCCGATTAATGACACGCCGGAACTGGATGTCATTGCCAATCAGTCAACGCTGGAAGATTCCGGTCCTCAGACTGTGAACCTGGCTGGCATCTATGCCGGAGCCGCTCGCAGCACCCTGAACGACCGCAACGAACTGGAAGGGTTGACAGTAACTCACGTGCTGCATAACTCAACCACGATCGTAGTGTCGATTGGAGAGCACGTGATTGGTGAGAGCATCACGATCGGTGGCACTGTGTTTACGTTTGTCGACGCTGCGGTCAACGCATCGCCGACAGCAAACGAAATCGCCGTCAACGCGACGGATGCAACTCAGGTTGTGGCAGAAAAAGCGTCTCTGGCTATCAATGCTCTTCTGGGAGCGAACTCTGTTTCCTGGACCGACAACACCATCAACACAGAATTGACTGCCGCAGTCAGTTCACCGGTCTTCGCGACGATGACTCAGGACGACATCGTTCAGAATCTTGCGATTTCCTATAACTCTCGCGACACCACCGGAACGTTCAGTTACACGCCAGGCACTGACGCCTTCGGCCAGGTCACTGTTACGATCACCGTCGATGACGCTGGGGTTGACGGGATATTCCTCGATGATCCTCTGACAGTTGCAGATGAAGCAGCCGACAATCTTTCGCTGGCTCGCACTTTCGCAATTACAGTCGTTCCTGACAACGACCTTCCAACCACAACGGCCATTCTTCCACAGTCCGTTACAGAAGACGACCTGGAACAAACCGTTGCGATCACAGGAATTACTCCGCGACCTGACAACGAACTTGAAGACATTCGAGTCACCCACACAATCGAAGACACCACAACAATCGTCTTCGCTCATGGTTCCAACGTGATCGGCGAAACGCTGACGATTGATGGTGTCACATTCACCTTTGTGGATGCGGCTACCGCTGGTGGTGGTGCGAATGACATCGCCGTCAACACTACGGATCGCACGCAAACGATCGCTCAGAAAGCAGCGAATGCGATCAATTCTCGACTTGCCGCAACGGTTGCTGAGTTCTTCGAAAACACCGTAACCGTACCGACAGCTCGCAATGTGGCAGCGCCCACAACGGACGCATACGCCTTGATGCACCACACAGAGATCGTTCAGGGCGATGCGATCGATTACGTGTCACGTGACACCTCGGGAGCCTTCCGGTACACACCGGTTGCCGACGCGTTTGGCTTGGTTCGAGTAACCATCAATACGCTGGACGCCGGCGTTGACGGCATCTTTGGAAACGCAGACGACCTGTCTGTCGACACGCCGTTCACCATCACCGTAAGTCCGGTCAACGATCTGCCGACCATGGATGTCGTTCCAATGCAGACCGCGGAAGAAGATGGTATTCAGCGGACTGTCAGTCTGAGCGGTATCGACACTCGACTGATGGACACTAATGAGCTGGAAGACATCAGCATCACTCATGAGCTGCACGACACGATCAGCATCGCGTTCGCTGCGGGCAACAATATGGTGAACGAAACTCTCACCATCGAAGGCACAACCTTCACATACGTGGATGCAAATGTTGTCACAACACCAGGTGCGACGCAGATTGGCGTCTTCGCAACAGACTCCACTCAAACAGTCGCGTCAAAAACAGCGACGGCAGTCAATGCCGTGTTGGGCAACATCGCTACTCTGTCCAACAACACTGTCACAGTTGACGCGAACACAAATCCGACACCAAGTGCCGGTGACAGCTTCTTCCTGATGTCCGCGGCACAGATTGTTGACAACCTACAGGTTGTTTACACATCGCGAGACGCAACCGGGCAATTCCTGTACACGCCAAGCGATAACTTCTTTGGGCTGGTCACTGTCACACTCACGACACAGGACGCTGGTGTGGATGGAGAATTCAATACTGCTGACGACCTGTCAATTACTCGCACCTTCGACATTGCTGTAGACGCAGTCAACGACACTCCAACGCTGGCTGGTATTGGCAACGAAATTGTCAATGAAGATGATCCCGAACAAAGTGTGACTCTTACCGGAATTGCACCAGGGCACGAGAGTGAACTGGAAGATCTCGACGTTCGCTGGATTCTCGGTAACACAACCAGTGTTGCGTTTGCTCGAGGTGGAAACCTGTTTGGCGAGACAATAACGGTTGACGGAACGGTCTTCACGTTCGTGGATTCCGCTACAACAGCGCCAACGAGTGTTCAGATTGCTGTCGCTGAAGATGAGTTCACACAGGACGTCGCGATTCTTGCGGCTGCGGCAATCAATGCAGAACTGGGGGCTGGCTCCGTCACGTCTCAGGATAACTTCATTACGACTGCACTAAGTGTTGCGGTTAGCTCCACCGATCGCATGGCAGTGATGGCAGACACAGACATCATTGAAAACCTTGCCATCGATTATGTTTCGCGGGATACCGACGGAACGTTCCGCTACACGCCGGTTGCAGACGCGTTTGGTCAGGTGACGGTCACAATCCGAGTTGAAGATGCTGGCGTTGATGGCCTTGCTTCCACTGGTGCTGGTAATCTGTTTACCGAAGAAACGTTTACGATCACCGTTCGTCCGGAAAATGATCTTCCGGCCATGGACGCTGTCCTGCCGCAAACGACAGACGAAGACAGCATCGAACAGAGCGTGGCACTTACCGGAATCGCTCCGGCTCCGATGAACGAGCTTGAAGATCTCCGCATCACCTGGGATCTCAACCCAACAACGTCGGTCGCGCTGGCTTATGGTGCCAATCTGATTGGTGAATCGATCACAATCGATGGCACGCAGTTTGACTTCGTGGACGCCGCTGTCGTACTCGTTCCATCGGCGACGCAGATTGCCATCACATCGCTGGACTTCACTCAGACAGTAGCAGCGAAGACAGCAGTTGCCGTCAATGCTGTGCTTGGTGCCGGTACGGTCTCTGCCAGCAACAACACCATCACCATGGATACCTCACTGGCTCCTGCCGGATCATCGGCTGACAAGTTCTTCCTGATGACAGCAGACGAGATCGTCGGTGGCATTGCCGTCGACTACAACTCGCGAGACATAGATGGCACGTTGCGTTATACACCGGAATCAAACGCGTTCGGTCAGGTGACGGTCACGCTCACCACAGAAGATGCGGGCGTTGACGGGCGATTTGGAACTGCCGACGATCTGTCGATCACTCGAGACGTTCTGATTACCGTTACACCAACGAACGATCAGCCAACGCTTGACACGATCGATGACGAAGTGGTCAGCGAAGATGCTGGTCCACAGTCAATCGATCTTTCCGGCATTGGAACCGGCTCAGTCAACGAATTGGAAGACATTCGCCTGTCACATATTCTGCAGCCAACCACCAGTGTTGCGGTTGCTGTTGGAGCAAACGTCATCGGCGAAACGCTCACCGTGAACGGAACAGTCTTCACCTATGTAGACGGAAGCGTAGTGACGAATCCTGCGGCAACGGAGATCGCCGTGTCCGCCACGGATTCAACGGAGTCTGTTGCGGCAGAAACTGCCACGGTCGTTAACCTGCTGCTTGGAGCCGATCAGGTTGTGGCGTCCGGTAACACCATCACAACCGCGCTTACGATTGCCGGTTCTTCTACCGATGCATTCGCCGCGATGAGTGCCGCGGATATCGTTCAGGGTCTCGCCTTTAACTACACCTCGCGAGATGCCACCGGAACTCTGAACTACACACCAGTCGCTGACAGCTTCGGTGTTGTAACGGTGACTGTGACAGCGACAGATGCCGGTGTTGACGGCCAGTTTGGCAACGCCGACGACCTTACTGTTTCAGAAACGTTCACGATTACCGTGACGCCGGACAACGATGTACCAACGATTGGTGCGGTGGCCATTCAAGCTGCACCGGAAGATGGCCCCGAACAGTCGGTTTCCATCACAGGTATTACGGTTGGCCCACAGAATGAACTCGAAGACCTCAATCTGACAGCCACCCTGAGAAGCACGAACACTTTGATCGTAGCCGCTGGTGCGAATGTCATCGGGGACACTGTCACAATCAACGGCACGCCATTCGTGTATGTCGATGCGACCGTTGTCACCTCACCGACGGCGACTCAGATTCCCGTTGCCGGAAACGCGACAACTCAGTCCGTCGCGACTCAAACTGCACTCGTCGCAAATGCAGCCCTTGGTGCTGATTCTGTGTTCGCTTCTGACAATACAGTGAACACAGCTTTGACCATCAGTGCGAGTTCTGCTCAGAACTTCTCTCTGACCACTTCTGATCAGATCGTCACAAACGTTGCAGTGGACTACAATTCACGAGACAACACGGCAACCGTGCGTTATACCCCACAGCCAAATGCATTTGGTCAGGTTCGCATCACACTCACGGCAGTGGATGCCGGAGTAGACGGTAACTTCGATAGTGTCAGCGATCTGTCTACGTCGCAGGAAATTGTGATCAACGTTGTGCCAGACAACGACGCACCGACGATCACCGCGATCAGTGACCAGTCGATCGAAGATTCGTCAGAACAGAGTATTCCATTGACCGGAATAACGGCTGGCCCAGCCAACGAGCTGGAAGACATCGAATTGTCTTTCCGCCTGCTCGACACGACGACAGTTGCGATTTCGTCTGATGTTGTCGGCGAAATCATCACTGTGGGCGGTGTCGACTTCACTTACGTCGACAGTGCCGTGGTGACAACACCATCTGCGGTCCAGATCGCAGTTGCTGCGGGTGCAACCACACAAACCATCGCCGCGGAATCAGCCAGTGTTATCAATGCTCGCCTGACTGGAATTGGATCTGTCATAGCGTCAGCAAACACCATCACCACAGAACTTCCTGTTGTAGCGGGGTCTGCTGCGGCCTTCTCAACAATCACTGGCGCCGATCTTATTTCGGGCCTGGCAATCGACTACAACTCGCGTGATGCTTCCGGCACGCTTCGCTACACCGCTGTTGGAAATGCATTTGGCGTGGCAACGGTCACCGTAACTGCCACAGATGCCGGGGTAGACGGGGTCTTTGGAATTCTGGGAGACCGCTCCGTCGAACGGACGTTCATGATTACCGTCCTGCCGGTCAATGATCCTCCAACAATCAACAATGTGCCGGACAGAGTGCTGCTCGAAGATGGCCCGCAGCAAACCCTGACGATCAATGGAATCACGCCGGGGGCTGGCGAACTTGAAGCCGTTCGCATCTCGGCATCGATCGACGATACCAGCGTTCTCGTCGTCCCAAGTGGTGGAGATGCGGTTGGCAAATCCATCACTGTGGGTGGAGAAGTCTTCACCTACGTTACTCAGGACAACGGCGACGATCGCGAAATTGTCATCATCGATGTCGTTACGCTCGTGACCGTTGATTCGACGTTCGAAATTGCAGAAGCGACCGCTGACAGGCTCAATGCATTCTTCGGGGCCGGTTCGGCAACGGCAAACGGAAACTCCGTCTCCACTGCATTGACCATTGGTGCGATTGAGGCACCATTCCTGAACATCCCGGCCGATCAGTTGATCACCACTCCAGTTGTCAGCTTCACAACTGGAGCTACAACGGGTACTGTTGAATTCACTCCTCAGTCAAACGCTTTCGGACGTGTGACTGTATCCCTGACAGTTGAAGACGCTGGTATTGATGGTCAGTTTGGAACCGTCGACGATGCTGTGACAGTTGAGCAATTCGATGTCTTCATTCAACCTGTCAACGATGCACCATCGTTGAACCCTTTGGCGGACATGCTGCTTGAAGTGGATGCAGGGACTCAGGTTGTCGATCTCACGGGGATTCTCAACGGTCCGGTCAACGAATTGGATACTCTGCGAGTCACGGTGACCAGCAGTGACACTGATTTCATTCCAACGCCGGTTGTGCAGTACGTTTCGCCAGACAGCGCCGGAACGATCACCTTTACACCAGGTGCCGGACTGTCGGGAGCCGCCACAATCACCGTCACTCTGGAAGATGCGGGTGTGGATGGCGTCTTCGAAGACTCTGTTACGCCTCAGCAGGAACAGGCGGACAACCTCAGCGTGGTTCAAACGTTCCGCGTTACAACGCCGCCAATTATCACCAACCCAACAGCTGACATCACAGACAACACGCCACTCTTCACGTGGACTGCGATCCCAGGCACTTCGGCGTATGAGCTTGAACTTGTCAACATTACGGATGGCATGGTCGTCGATCTCGGCACCACTCTTGTCGGTACGAACTCCTTCCAGGTAACGACGCCGCTGCCACTCGCCGATTACACCTTCCGCGTTCGAGCGATCGACGGATTTGGTGCACCGGGTCTATGGAGCGAAACGGTCGACTTCTCGGTTGTGACTCCGCCGACGCTGCTGGCACCAATTTCGGATCGTCTTCCAGACTCAACTCCAACGTTCTCATGGACGCCAGTTCTCGGTGCAGACAGCTACAACATCGAAGTTGTTGACGATATCACCGGAGAAGTGGTCTTCTCAAGAACAGGTCTCACGGAAACTTCTATCACCGTTCCAAACGAAACCCCAATCGCACTGGGGCGTCACGAATACACAATCACCGCAATCAACTCACCAGCAGACTCGGCTGATTCAGCCGTTCAATCTGTTGCGACGGGGCTTGTGACGATTTCCACACCGCCGGAGATCACTGCTCCATTCGTGGCGATCTACGACACCACGCCGACGATCGAATGGACGTCTATTGCGGGTGCCGTTCATCATGAACTGGAACTCTTCAACGTCACCACAAATACGATTGAGTTTATCGAAGGAAACATCGTTGGCACCGAATACACGATTCCGGGTGCAGACGCTCTGGCCGCTGGTGAATACCAGGCTCGCGTGCGAGCATTTGGCGACGAGGGCGAGACTGTTGTTTCAGACTTCAGCACCGTTCATGTATTCCTTGTCGGGAGTGCTCCCGTACCGCTTGGACCAAGCGGCGGGATTGGTACCCCAC
>CAYZYB010000059.1:0-11771 GCA_964481505.1 uncultured Planctomycetaceae bacterium
GGATAAAAAACGCCGCACCGGCATCAGACCTTCCGCCCGAAACGCCTTCTGCATCACCAACAATCGCAAGTAACGCTGCACCCGAAGCAGAAGAGCCTGACGCCTTCAGTGCCGGCGAAGACTTGAGTTGGTTCGAAGACACTGACCTCGACCAAATTCAAAAGACTATGGAAGACTTAACGGTGGAGTTTGCAGACGCGGAAGATGCGGCAAAACCGCATGCGCCCGAGCATTGACGAGCCTGTGCCTCATTACTCGCAGCACAGGGCCGAAGCTCTTGACGAGCTTCGCTACAACAAAAAGTAAACTGTTCCAGCAGAAAGCGATTTGACTCCGATGAAGATTTACTCTTTAAAGACGGTTCCTCTGCCGGCTCATCACGCGGAGCGTGATGGCTACTTTGAACGTGCCATGCTTGCATTTTTGTTGCTGTGCAGTACTCCTCTACAGTGCCTTTTCGCTGACGAAGTGCCGAACCACAAACGGCCCCAACAACCACCGATTCAATCAGAAGAAGTCCCTGCAGCGAGAAGCCCCGACCTTGAGGCAATGCGTGCAGATCTCAAGGAACTTCGCAGAACAGCTTACGATCCACGTGACAAAGCGATCCTCGATCTGGAAAAGAAGATCGCTGCCGCTGAAGAGATGCTGGTCGGAACACCAAAGGATGCCACCAAACCCACGGAACACCTCGTCCGAATTATCTCCGATCCGGGATTTAGTGAGCTTCATCGCGGGTTACTGAAACGTGACGAAAAGGCCAGCCTGGTGGTGGAGTTTCACGGCGAGCGAGCTGTAGGACTGGCGACACCAATTAGGATTGTCGATGTCAATTACGGTGTCCGTGCTACCGAGTATACGTTGGCCGTCAATGACAGTCAGCTAGTAGCGATCCAGAAGGCATACGCGATGTCTCCCTACTGGTTCTCTTTGTGGCCTTTTAAAGATGATCACGTAGAAACATTCGCCCAGGCGGAAAGCCTGGCGGATGTCCAGAAAGCGCATCCTGAGTGGTCTCCAAAGTCTGAAGAGCAATGGGGATGGGGTGCCGTACGCGAATCCGGTCGAGCACAGCCACCAGAACGCAAGTCGTTGCCAACCAGCATTGTCGTAACGGCAGAGAGCTCAGGCACCGATAGAAAAGCCGAATCACTGAGGAATGTACCTGAGGAGCTCGGCCCAGACCGCTTCCCTGAAAATACTATGCGAGCGCCGCCGCTGACTGGCGAGCTGCCCGATAAGGCGGCATATAGTCTAGTGCCGCAACCATTTGAAGCTGAGTCGGAGTTAGACTCGTCGCCACCAGGAAATCCGGAAGTGTTCTCCGCTGACCGAGCCACCCTGAAACGTCGCCTGGAGGAACTGCGTGTCGAAGTGGAACGAAACGAAGATGCTTGTGTCACTGTGGCAACCGCGTTTCGAGACCTGCGTATAAAAGCCGAAGTGGTGCCGGGACGGAAAAACGAACTTCACGCCGAACTTCAGGAAGCGGTGCAAACAGCCTTTGAATCTCGGTGGCAGCTGCAGGATGTTCGGTTGAAACTCACTGCTGCAGACTTGAAAACGCTTCAGGAGAAACACCAGCATCGCAAGGGCCTCGCCGAAAAGATTATCGAACGCCGCGTCGAACAACTCAAGAACGGTGACGAGCTTTCGTGGACTCAGGCAGCAACAGAAACGAAGGTGTCTAATTTATCACCAGAGCCTGCTGCCATCCCGCAGACAGATTCAGAACTCGAAGGCGACTGGAAACTCATTTCCGCCCCCGAAGCAGACTTGCTGACGCTTAAGCCAAACACTCGACTCCGGATCATGGAAGGGAAATGGACGCTGACGTACAGCGGCCAAAAACGGGAAATGCTATTCCAGTTGAACACTTCAACTGCCCCACGTCAGATCGATCTGCGAGGACTGTCGTCGCTGCAAAATAACATCGAAGGGATCTACCAACTTGAAGACAATCTACTGACGATCGCATGTGCGGCAGGAGTAGCGTCTCGGCCAACTGATTTTGCTTCGCCAGGACTCAATATTCAGGTCTGGAAACGCGTCGAGCCAATTCCAAAATTCGAAACACCAAAACAGCTCCTGGAGTTTCTTACCGAGGCCAGTAATCCCAATAGTCCCGACTTCGAAGACTACATGCAGTTGTACACTGACGACGAAGCGACTCGTTTCGCCGGTATGCTGGCCGCTTCGATGGGCATGATGAATCGTGTGATGCCGCTCATCATGATGTCGAACGCGATGGGTGCGGACGACAACCCGCCGGTCGACATGACATCAATGACGCGGGTTTCGGCGTTGCTTCGCGACGCCGTCTCGCCAACCGCGGCGCCGCAGTGTGTTCAGGCATTTCACGAACTGACGAAATCGGACCTCAGTTTTCTGGGAAGTTCGGCTTCCGTCAAAGTCACAGATCCGGATGTCTTTTCGGAAAAGCTAAAGCTGGCCGGCGGAGCGGTCGGAGATCCACGATCGTTCGCCGCGCAACTCATGATGATCATGAAGGATATGGATGCGGCCCCGGACGATTCATCGGACAACGGCGAAAAGCCGGAATGGGTTGTGACTCGGAGTGGGGACACGGCTGTTGCCGTTAAGCAATCGAAAGATGAGGAAGGCGAATCCTCTAAAGAAACACTCGAACTGATCCGCCACGGAGATACCTGGAAGATATCAAGTGCGATTGATCGAAAGACACTTGCTGAGATGGCGCCTGTTATGACGGGCGGCATGGTTGGCACAGATTCCGAAGGCAACGAAGTACCGTTAAACAGCATCTTCGCAGAAATGTCGGGCGGCATGGAGCCAGTCTTTGCTGATAAACCCAAACCTTTAACTTTGAAACAGGCTCTGGAGCAGCAGCAATTCACAGGAATGGATCTCGAAACGTGGTTTACGCCAACATCGATGCCTTTTCGTTTTTCCCCGCCGACGCCGAGGGACCAGTTTCCCGAATGGTTGCCACAGTACATCGACGGTGCCCATGATCTGCTAAAGGGAGCCTGGCAGGAACGAGAATATCGGCTGCTGCGATCACTCGACCCGGCGATTCACTTCGCGAAAGACACCGACGACTGGGGGCTGACAGAGATCGGAAAACGTGTCGAAGCTCACGTGCGCGAACATTCCAACGCGAAAACCTCCGTCGCTTTTTCGTCAACGGATTCACCATGGTCCGCCGCTATGCTAAGTCGAATTGCCAGGACACTGGGAAAGCTGCCCGATGAGGTCTATGCCGCGAAGCATCCGGATCAGAATGTTCGCAAGCGGCTGGAGCTACTGACTACGATGTTGCAGAACAAAGCAAACAGAACCTGGATTGATCAAGAGCAAATCCGACTCAGTGGCCTGCTGCTTGAGGCTCCTGTTGAGACGTTGCGCTTGATTTTCCGGGCGGACTCAGGTGAGAATCTTGAGGAATTGAAGCGTTGGTTGTTCGCGGTTTCGAAGCCGGAATTCTATGCGAGCTTGACTCAGCATGGACCAGCAGGCAGCGGCAGTGGACCGCCAATCGACCCGGTCCTCATGATCGTTTTACTCGAAAAGTTCTCCGGATCGAGCGAAGCTACGGACACTCAGATTGGCTTTGTTCTGGAAGCTGGTGCCGACGTTGGGTTAGGAGCACGCACGCGCGAAACCGGGTTTCTCCACGGACATCTACACGACATCCTGAGTAGTGACCTTGCCTATCGACAATTCGTGTTCGATGCACTCGTAAGTATGTACCGGAATTCGAAAAGCGATTCGCTAAAACTAAGGCTGGCGATGGTCTCCCCAGCCATTCCTGTCCACGCGAGATATTCGGTTGAAGGACAGAACGCCGAAAACAGCGGAGTACAAGGTGATTAACATCGTTGGCCTTCGAAATGATGGGGCCCGCTTAGATGGGCCTGTGCCGATTCGCTTTCGGTTTAGCGCCCGGATAGAGCAATATCTGAATTGCCGTCTCAGGTAACCGGAAGACGTCACGCCAACGGTTTCACAGGGCTGAAACGCGGTCAACAAACGGAATCGTGACATCGAAGGCTCCGGTTCTCAGAAATTTGCGGAGTGTGGTGGTGATGCTTTCAGCGTAACCGCCTACAATCCCGCCACGCGAATTCTGCGCTCGATGAGTTGAAGCGAATTTCAACGGTCGGGATCGACATTAGTACACCGGGGGAATGTGATGGGGTTGTTTGAAGGCAAAAAGGGACTGATTCTGGGAGTCGCCAACGATCGTTCGATCGCGTGGGCGATTGCTCAGGAAGTTATGAATCAGGGCGGCCTTTGTGGGTTCACTCACTTGCCTGACCGACCGGATGATGAACGTAAGAAGAGTCATCGTCGTGTTTTTAAATGCATCGACGGCTGGGACAACGCGAAGTTTCTTGTTCCCATGAACGTCACGTCCGACGAAGACATCGCTGCCGTCGTGGCAAAGGCAAAAGAGGAATTCGGTACGATCGATTTCGTGCTGCATTCGATGGCGTTCGCATCTATCGATGACCTGAAATGTCCGACGGTCGAATCCAGCCGTGAAGGTTTCAAAATGGCGATGGAGATCAGTGCGTACAGCCTGCTGGCCGTCGCTAATGCGGCGAAGGACATCATGAGCGATACGTCATCCATTCTGGCCATGACGTACTTTGGCGGCGAACGCATCGTGCCGGGTTACAACATGATGGGCGTGTGCAAAGCTGCGCTGGAAGCGGCGGTTCGCTATGCCGCTTACGATCTCGGGCCGAAGGGAATTCGCGTCAACGCTCTTAGCGCCGGACCTCTGAAAACACTGGCCGCTTCGGCTGTTGGTGCAAAGGGAATGGAAGCCATGTACGAACACATCGCGCCGCTCGGCCGCAACATCACTCACGATGAAGTTGGCAAGACAGGGGCATTTCTGTTGTCAGACATGTCCAACGGAATGACGGCTGAGATCATGCACGTGGACGCTGGGTACAACACAATGGGGTCCCCCGGTCGAATGCTGGATCTGCTTCCGGAAGCATAAAGCGGGAGGCCTGCAGCGTGATCGACAGTTCCAGTCGCCGGAAGTTATTTCTCGGCTGGAGCATCCGGCTCAGTAGCCGCTTTCACAACCTCATCAGCCTCGGCGGAATTTTCTGGTTCTGTCGAGGCTTCTTCATTGGGAGATTTCGCGTCTGAGGTCTGTTCTTCCTTTTCGGCAGCAGGAGAAGCGTTTTCGTCCTTCTCTGCACCCGAGTCAGATGATTCTTCTTTGTCGGTTGCTTCAGCTTGTGGCTTGTCAGCAGTCTCTTCCTTGATGCCTTCTTCTGATTCTGGTTTCTCTTCCGTCTTTTCAGCAGGTTCGATCAATTCGCGTTCTCGTAGATTCTGTCCGAGGTTCAATCTCCAGATTCCTTCGGCATCGGCCAACAGGATGTGTCTGCGGGAAACTTCTGTTACCTCGGCCGCAATTTCAGCGGCTTCGATATGGTCGCCAACTTTTAATTGCGGCTTTTTGTTGGCGGCCATGTCACGGAAGAAGGCGATAGGCTCACCATCAAGCGTGACTGAGCCAGTGAACCGGGTCAGCAACGCCGTGTCATCTCGAACCGACAAATTGATTTCCTCGGAATCCGATTTCGCAGGATCACCACCATCAGCCACCTTCACAGAAACTTTGTATTCCCCGGGAGTAAATGTTTTCGGAGGACTCCATTTCAGGCTACGTCCTTCGATCGTCAACCCATCGGGGATTTCACCGTCCAGCGAAAACTTCAGGCTGTCTTCCGGCCCGTCGTCTTTCGCGGAAACGTCAAGGCTGAATTCTCGCCCCAGAACCACCACCGCGTTTTCCGGAACAGTTAGTTCCGGACTTTCGTTCGGCAGCTTGATCGTAATCGTGATTTTCTTTTCCAGTTTTAGATCCGGGTTGTTTTTCTGAGTGGCCACAACTGTTGTGGAGTAGGCCGTGACTTCCAAATCTTCGGCTGGTTTCCATGTGAATTCGCCAGAAGTCGCGTCGATTGCCATGCCTTCTGCAGCGTCTTCTAAAGCGAAGGTCACTTCGCCAACGCCTTCGTCAACATCTTCAGTCTTCGCTGTCATTTCGACTGATTCGCCGGGAGCGATCGTCTTATTGTCCAGCGATGTTAATCGTGGTTTGAGCGACTTTGCCTGAACTGGCTTGGCAAAGGGAGACGAATCTATCAGCGTGGCGTAGTCGGAAAGTGCCACGTCTTTGCGACCGAAAGCAACGGGAAACAGCTGAATGTAGGTGTCTTCCGGATGGTCCGCGGCATTCGTACCCAGCTGTGAGCGTTCCACTGTCAACGTATTGCCGTCGATCGCCGTCACTGTCACCATTTCACGGCCAACCTGAGCCATGAACGGCGTCTTCTTCGGAAAGTCTTTCGCGTCTGCGACGGTGATTTCAGTTGCATCATCAGCCACAGACTTCGGAAGTCGCGTGAGTGGAAAGACGTCATCGTGCTCCGGCGTTCCCAGGACACTCATGCCCTGAGCTGTCAGCGTGACTTCCATGAAAGCGTCTTTGGTAGAGCCCGTGCTTTCGATATCGAGAGATGTGATTCGGTGTTTGAGATCCGCCTGTTCAAAGAGATACAGGAACTTACTCAGGCTTTCCAGTTTTGCTTCGCCTTCGACGGCAACGTCGACAGTCAAAAATCTGCCGCGTTTAAAGTCTGTATTGCCTGGGGTCACCTTCAATGTACTTGGCGTGAATTTACATTGCTCCGCCAGGTTGGTTAGCCAGCGCTGATAAACTCGCTGCGCATCGGCGGTTTGCGGAGGCAGACTGGTGTCTCGCCCGCGGCTGATGCGTTCCTGAGCGCTCAACAGCTCGAAATCTTTTTCCTCAGCTCGTTCGAGCGCACGCTGGGCGCTGTCCAGGTCAGCATCTGCCTTTTCGACAGGCTTCATCAGAGCGGGTTTCAGAAACATAAAACCCAGAATGCCGGCAAGTGCCGCGCCGAGAATCTTTGGTCGTGTGTTGTCGTCCATTGCGTTTTGCTTTTAGTGCTTATCAGCTGTGTTCGTTGTCTGGATTGCTGTCTCGTGATCACGCCTTCTTTTTGGCGCTGGAGGCCGGGATATTAACTTCCAGACTCAATTCCATTTTGTATTTCGGATCTCGCAGACTTGGTACGGCCTCCTTCGGAGCCACTTCGTAACCCGCATCGTCGAGCACTTCCATCAGGTCTTCAATGTCTCGGCGGGACTTCGCGTACCCTTCCGCTTCAATCGTCGCCAGGTATTTTCCGGTTCGAGTCGAAAACTTGAATTTGCGAATCAGAACCCGTTCAGTTCCACCTATCAGTGACTGAAATTTTTGAAGTTCATCCAGCCAGCTGAAGTCGCGAATTGTCCATTCCGTCAGCGAGTCATCCAGTTTGATATCGTCTTCGCTGATGTCGTACTTTTCTTCCAGCACAGCGCGCTGAGTTTTCAATTCTGCTGTTTGGCGATTTCGTGAGCTGACGGCCATCTTGCTCCACGACCAGCCGCCAACAAGGACCGTTCCAATTCCGGCTGCGATTAGAATCTTTCTAAGCTTCGCATAGTCCTTCTTTTCCGGCGCCTTGCGTGGGTTGACCAGATCGACTGATTCAAGAGACGTCGTATGACGGTTTGCCATCACGCCAATGACAGCAAGCATGTCAGAGACTGCCACGTCATCCGGAAGTGACAGAGCTGAGGACGGGGTCCTGCCGTGCACCAGACTCTGGGGATCCACGCGAATCACTTCGGCATCGTTAAGTCGTTTCGATACGGAATCCGGAACAGCCGCAGTGACTTCCGGGCTGCCAATCAATGTCAATCGACTGACGTTGTAGGTACCCATGTCTTCGGCGGCTGACATGCGAGCTCGTGAGATCTCAGCGCGTACCGCCTGTTCGACGCCATCCATTGATGTCCACGACGCACCGCTGTGCGAAAAGGCAACGCTGTCGCCCGTCATGAAAATCATCTCAATCGAATCACTGCCGAGCGACACGACTGCCTCAACGGAATCTTGAGCAGCGGAACGCTGCAGGAGTCCCGAATGCATCGCTGTGGACGCGATGCCGAACGAACTGACTCTCACACCAGCCAGCGCCAGATCGCAGACCTTCAACGCTTCTTCAACATCGCTGACGTATTTTTTGGGAACCGTCACCAGAAGAACTTCGCGAGTTTCCGAACCCGGAAGGACCGGAAGCGGTGCGAAGTCCAGGCAAACGGTTTCGACCGGCACGGTAAGTCGTGTAGCAGCCTGCAGAGTTACCATTTCGGGTATCTCATCGTCACTCAGATTCGGCAGCTGAATCCGATTGAACGTCACTAATTCGCGAGGGAAAACGACAATCGCTTCCGTGGCGGTGCTGTTGGCGTTCTTTAGAGCTGTCGCAAGTGAGTCACCAACTTCTCCCGGAAGAAGGCGACCTTCTTCTCGACTGACGGTAACGGCAAAGCCAACGCCAACGGTTTTCGAACCAGCAGAACCGGACGCGGCAATCAGCCGTTCGCGGTCCCATTCGATGACAAGAGTTTCCGACATGTGTTGCGTATTTCTGTTTTGGGGTGGCCCAGTGTCAATTCAAACAGATCGATTCCGGTACCATGAATGCAGCTGGCCCACGACAAGTCTCTACAGTACTTTACTGTACCTGAACACCGCTGCTCCCATCGTGGTGCCGAAATTACCTAAACGCAATATTCAGCTTAGACTTATGGCGATCTGGCACGTCGAATTGCGCCGGTTATTCGTTGTGTCACGGAAGGCTGGCTATTGGTACTAAGGTTGAGCTCCTCTTATTCTGCTGCAGTCCCGGAACCGGATTCCGCAGTTGCTGCGTCACCTGGGCTGTCTGAAGAAGCCCCTGAGTTACCTGAACTCCCCGAATTCGCTGGCGCGACGGAGCGCCGCTCGCTGCATCCGGTCAGAAACGCCATGATAAGCAGAGGGAGAATCAACCATTTCAAGGCTGTGGACATTCTCAATCGCTCTGTCGGTGTTGTTGATTTCATCGTAAGTACTTTACTGCAAGAGCCTTAAAACGAAACGGCTGCCTGATATCACCAGGCGAGTCGCGGCAACATGTCAAAGTGTAACGATTCTACTGATTTTGACTAAGAATCTGATTACGCAGTGTCGATAACGATGGTGTCTGCTCGGAGTCAAACCCGGCTGACGAAGTTCTTTGACAACTTAATTTGAAGACATGATCAGGTGCGAATTGCACTGAAAATTGGTCACATCAGCTGCTGGTGAGACTTCGTGTTTCGACAAGGGTCTTGACAGTAAGTCTATTGCAACACTACAGTTGAGTCATCCGATAAACGCTGTGGGCGTGTTTGAAAGACCCTTTCGGGGAGACTTTGGTCGTGACCAAAAAAGAGATTGTGAAAGCAATTTCGGAAGAGCTGGGGCTGACTCAGCTGAAGACGAAAGAGATCGTTCAAAAGACATTTGACGCCATTGTGGAGACTCTGGTGACCGATCGGCGGATTGAATTGCGAAACTTCGGGGTGTTCGAAGTGAAGCAGCGGGCTGCTCGGAAAGCTCGCAATCCTCGGACCGGTGGCCAGGTGGAAGTCCCTGCCAAGTTTGTAGTTACGTTCAAACCGGGCAAGGAAATGGAAGAACGAGTGCTGCAACTTGAAGAAGCAGAACGACTTCGAGCCGAAGCGGCGTCAGCAGCGGCAAGCCAATCTTTCGGAAGCTCATCCGCCAACACAACAGCAGGCGGGTTCAGCGGAGAAACGACGTACCGTCCACCAGCGGGGCCAAGCCCGACAGGGCCCGGGAACTAAAGTCGTTCGTCGCATCAGATCATGTATTCAGGTTAAGTTGCCAAATTCGGAAGCCTGCACAGACGATGTCTTTGCGGCAGAAAGCAATGAGAAACTGATCTGTATCAGATGCGGCTTTGATTCGGCAGGATCTCTCGAACGAGATCTGAAAGACGGCCGAGTCCAGGGAAGGACAGGATGATGAAACTGCGAAAACGATTTGTAGCTGGTCTACTGCTGACCATGATGTGTCTTAACGTCGGTTGTGCTCTGCCGATCTGGAGCCCATCACCTGACGCACGCGCAAAGCAATTGATCTATGCATCGGAAAGCCTGCGGCACATCCCGGAAATCTGGGAACGCATCTGGGGGCTGGAACTTCCAGACCTTGCGACACCATACCGAGTCCATGGTGGCGTGATTTAGTCACCGCCATCAGAAGCTTGCGATCTCCAAAATTCAACAACAGACCATCGTGCGCGCTGCACGGTGGTCTGTTTTTGTTTATGAATTGCAGGTCGCCAGCGAGACACTCTTGCTTTAGCGATTGCGACTCGACCGGATGGAGTCCGCACTATCAGGATCCATGGCAACTCGTCCGCTATCTGTCGGCTCGATCTTTGCGGTTAGCCATATAGTGTAAAAAGGAAGTCGACCATCTGCTGAGCCTCCAGCGATGTGGCAGATCTAACCCTGTTTCAGCAGGCTCTTGTCTAAAACTGCTCTGGCCTTTTTGAAGTAGTCCTGCCATTCGATTTCGGGAGCTTCGTTCTTCAGACAATCGCGAACCTTCTGAAGTGTGTTGCGTGCCATATGAGGGCAACGATTGCAGGCACACGTTTCACCAGTAGACGCCATGATGCCTGGCACCGGGATGAAGTTGTGTTGCGGTGCGGACTTCTGGAACGCATGGATCATTGCTGATTCCGTGGCCACCAGAAAGGTTGTCGGTTCCTTGACGGACATCACATGCTGCCGCATTTTTTCCGTGCCACCGATGAAGTCGGTGATCTCGAGAATGTTCTGTGGGCATTCCGGATGAGCGATCACGATGCTGTCTGGATTGTTCCGCTTCGCACGAACAAGATCCTGGATGCTGAAGACTTCGTGAACCATGCATGACCCCGGCCAGAGAATCATCTTCCGTCCCGAAACCTCCATCAGATACCGTCCAAGGTGCTGGTCCGGCACAAACAGGATCTCTCGGTCTTTGGGAACACGCTCAATAATTTCAGCCGCGTTGCCGCTGGTGACGATCCAGTCGCAGAGACTCTTCACCGCGGCTGTTGTGTTGATATACGCCACAGTATCGAACTTGCGGCCTTCGGCTCGCAGTTGTTCCTGGAACATCGCCAACTGGTCTGCCGGACAACTATCGGCCAGTGAACATCCGGCAAGCATGTCGGGAATCAGCACCCGCTTTTCCGGATTCATGATCTTGGCCGACTCTCCCATGAAGTGAACGCCAGCGAAAACGATCGTTCCGGTTTCTACTGTAGTGCAATCGCGAGCCAGCTTTAAGCTGTCGCCTGTGTAGTCAGCGATGTCCTGAATTTCGCCATCGACGTAGAAATGCGCCATCACACACGCATCTTTTTCCTTCTTCAGCTCGTCGATTTCGTCCATAAGATCCAGTGGGTCTTCGTACGATTCGGATTCGCTCAAATTCACGGCTGGCAATGACATTTTACGTACTCATTCTTGAACACAGGGGCCGAAACGAATGCCGTCGACATTCCAAACAATTGGCCCAGCTTGAGATGTATTATTGCTTGTGCATGTTAATTCGTCGACACACCCCCATCGACTTCGGTGGCTCAGCCGGAATTCCTGATGGTGAACAACCAATAGTATGTACGAGTAAAGTCAGCGCATAAAAACAGCCCTTGGGTGTTGAGGGTGTGGGGAATGATCAGAAAGAAATTGGGGAATCCAAGGGCGGCTGGGTCACTACCGTCGGAGAGTTCCTGATCAACACGCCTCAACCGCGCCGAAGGGCTGGCTGGGAGATTTATCAGTATGCACGT